>QNZU01000057.1 GCA_003978405.1 Sulfurospirillum sp. | reverse complement strand
TTTAAGATCATTGTAGATCTCTTTTACAGCTCTTTTTTTATCTATAGATATAACACAAATTGGAGTTTTGGTATATTGTTTATACTGTTTAACTCCTTTGATAGATGGATCTATTGTTTGCATCTTTTCATACAGTTCTTCATCACTGATTCTCTTCTTTTTTGGAAAGTCAACATTATCTTTTGTACAATCAACTCCTAGTTTGCCGCCATATGCAAAATCGTCAGAAGAGTGATCTAGTGCATCGCAAACCCCCTCACTGATGATGATATTATCCACCATAACCCGATCTAAGATATAATCACTCAAAGCATCGTAATTTTCAAGATTAGGTGCATCATCAGCTACAAAAATGGCATGTTTTACAAAACTCATCTGCCCTACTCCCCAAAATGCATGCATAAACTGTTTGGCGTGACCCGGATAGAGTGGCTTCATTTTGGCGATGATTAAGTTATGAAAAACTCCGTTTTCAGGCATAACATAGTCGATTAGATCAGGAGCAGTAGTCTTTAGAAGTGGCAAAAATATCCTCTCAGTCGCCCATCCCATATACTTATCTTCAAGAGGTGGTTTGCCGACAACCGTTGCTAAATAGATCGGAGCTTTTTTGCTTGTAATAGCACTAACTTCCATCACAGGATACTCCTCTTCAAGGGTATAGTATCCTGTGTGATCTCCAAAAGGTCCTTCAATTCTCAACTTAGCAGGATCTACAAAACCCTCTATGATAAAGTCTGCATCTTCTGGCACATAAAGATCATTGCTTAAACACTTTACCAATCTAGCATTCTCATTTTTGATAAAACCATAAAGCAATAATTCAAAAACACCGTGAGGCAAAGGAGCGGTAGCACACCAAGTGTAGAGAGGATCACCACCTATGGCAATGGAAACTGGCATCTTTATGCCTGCCTCTTTATACTCATGAAAAAAGTTTGCACTATCTTTATGTATCTGCCAATGCATTCCAAGGTGATTCTTATCATAGACTTGGAGTCTATACATCCCTAAGTTTTTTCTTTTTCCATCAAGTGATTGGGTATAAACCTGCCCCATTGTGATAAATGCTCCACCATCTTTGGGCCAAGTCTTTAGGATTGGCAAGGCTTCAAGGTCAGGATCACTCATCACAATCTCTTGGGAAGCTCCTTTTGATTTTAATCTTTTTGGAAAAACATTTTTAAAAGAGATAAGTCTGCCTAACATTCCAATCTTATCACTAAAAGATGTCGGTGGTTTTAGTTTGAGAAGTTCATCGATCTCTTGTGCAATGATATCTGGATCTTTTTCCAAAAAGAGTTCTGTTGCTCTTTTGGAACCAAAAAGATTCATCAAAACCGGAGTTTCAAACTTTTTATTCAACCTTTTGGAAACTGGATTTTTAAACAGAAGTGCTTTTGAATCCTCTTTTTTCACTTCAATATATGCAATATGTGGTATCTCTAGATCAATATCAAGCTCTTCTTCAATCTCTCTTAACAAACCATGCTCTTTTAGTAACTTAATTGCCTCTTGCATAGATCAACTCCTTTGTATGAACAGATCTAACAATAGTATATCTTTAGTTAATAGCTAATCAAAAACTAAAGATAACTATTTATTACTTTTATATTTTTATTTAACCTTTAATTAAGGAATTTATTATACTATCTGATTGGATTAAAATTATAAATTATAAGGTTCATTTATGAATTATCTAAAAGTGAATAAAAAATTAACATCTATTTTATTAGCAATTTTCCTTTTAAGCGGTTGTGGTAAAAGTTCATCTTCTAGTAAAAACAAAACTAATACTCAACTAAAGAACCAATCTGTAAACATGGATACTACTGCTCCTACTATTTCACTAATAGGAGAAAGAAGAGTATCTATCATAGTAGATGAGAATTTTACAGATCCAGGATTCAGTGCGATGGATGATAAAGATGGTGATCTTAGCTCTTTAGTTAAGGTAGAGAGTGATCTTAACACTCACAAAGAGGGAAATTATACAATTAGTTATAGTGTAAGTGACAGTTCATCAAATAGTTCAACAACAAAGAGATATATCAGTGTTGTAAAGGTTGAGGATCCCACAACTGTTATCCCTATAGATTCAAATATAGAACTAAAAAAAGAAAAAAATGTTTTATATTATGCAGATCCAAGACCTCAAGAGCATGGATTAAATAGAGTCCTCCGCATTGATTATGCAAATATGACTTATGAAGCATTAGCAGTAAATGGTATCAATCCACACTCTATAGATAGAGCTGGTGAGAGTGATAGATTTTATATCAGAACTCAAAACTCTGATTCATTTGATGTAGTTAACTTTAAAACAGGTGAGGTTAAGAGTGTAAATCTAAGAGATCACAAACCAAGAGCCATAGGTGCTTATAATAAAAAATATAATATTCAACTACTCTCGGCAAAAGATATGCCAGTGGTAGACATCATCGATGTATCCACTGATAGAGTTGTAGCAACTCTAGGGGATAGAAATCATTATGACAAATCACAGATCACTTCAAATGGAGGTTCAGGTTCTGCTACAGGTCATGCACTCTGGTTTGATGAAGATCATTTTGGACTCATCGATAGAGTCAATAAAGTAGTAAGAGTTTATGAAGTTAGCAAACTAGACAATGATATGCTTAATATCAAAGAGACTTCAACCTTGAGTGCAGGAACAGCTTTTCATGCGATAGAAAGAGATAGATTTCCAATTTCTAAAAAAGATACAAGAATCTTTTATGCTATGGGAGAGGGAGATCTAAGTCAAGGCTTTAACCCTTATGTCTTAGAGCTTGAATTTGATCCAAAGCTAGGAGTTTTAAAAAGAACAGGAAGAGCTGCTTGGTTATCACAAAGTAGTCAAAGAATTGATAATGTATCACCTACTACTCATCACGCTGGTGTCACACCTGATGGTCAATACTTAGTTGTGCCTGTATTAGATGGCAAAGTATATATCATTGATAGATCATCAATGGATGTTATCAAAGTACTGTCTGCCAAGCTTGGAGCTGCTCATGTTGAGTTTTCAAAGAGTAAAAATCTAGCAATTATCACAAATCACTACTCAAATATCTTGACATTTATTGATTTAGATGATTTAAGTATCAAAAAAGAGTTGAGAATTGGTTTTAATCACCAGTTTGATCCAAATGACAAACATCTGTTTCAACCACACTTTTCATATGTCTCACCTGATGGTCAATACTACTATACATTTGCCACTCAAGATGGAGATTTTTTAAAGATAGATTTGGATAGTTTAGAAATAGTTGATAAGATTCATGTAGGTGGAGCACCAGAACAAGCCCACTCTTAAGGAGCTTACAAAAGCTCCTCAGCCATATCTTGAGCACTTCTTAGTAGTGTAATAGCACCATTTTCTATCATCACATCTGCCAACTCTTTTCCAAGTTGAACATATGATGATCTGTTGCAGACTCTTTTCTCTTTTAACATTTTTGAGCCATCAGGCATACCTATGATGGCTCGAACAATGATTTTATCACCGTTTAATTTAGCATGAACACCTATAGGAACTTGACATCCACCTTGTAATATAGTGACAAAATCTCTCTCAACCTTTGTCTCAATAAAAGCCTCTTCATCATTTAAAAACTCTATCATCTCAAGCACTTTTGGATCATCAATAGCTTCAATTCCAAGAGCTGCCTGTCCCATAGCTGGTATCATTTCTGTTGTATCTATAGGAGTAGCAAACCTCACACTATCACTAATACCAAGCCTTTTGATACCGGCACTTGCTAATATAATAGCATCAAACTCACCATCTTTTAGCTTTTGAATTCTTGTATTGATATTTCCCCTAAGAGACTTTATGCGTAAATCTTTTCTATAGGCTAAAAGTTGCATCCTTCTTCTTAGACTTGTAGTACCAACAACTGCACCTTCAGGAAGCTCATCTATAGAGCTGTATTTTTCACTTAGAAGTGCATCAGTAGGATCTTCTCTTTTTGTAATAGCTGCAAGAGTAAGCCCTTTAGGAAACTCCATAGGAACATCTTTTAAAGAGTGAACGGCAATGTGAGCACGACCATCAAGCATTGCAAGTTCTAACTCTTTTGTAAAAAGCCCCTTACCACCAATTTTTGCCAAAGGAGTATCTAGGATTTTATCCCCTTTGGTGCTCATTTGAAGTAGTTCTACTTCAAGATCAGGATATCTCTGTTTTAAAAGAGCTTTTATATGCTCTGATTGCCACAGGGCAAGTTTACTCTTTCTTGTTGCTATGACTAACTTTTTCACTACTTGATAAACTCTTTATACTTTTGTCTGCTAAAATCTTTCTTACCATCTACATAGATAGTTGGTGTTCCACTTATCATCAATTTTCCTCCAGACTCGATGTCTGAACTGTAATGAACCAAAATATCTTGAGTATTTATATCTTTTTTGCTGATCTTAGTTCCCATAGCTTTATTAAACTCATTTAGTATCTTATCCTCATCACTTGTATCCATCTCAAACTTTTTTGCATAAACTTTTTCAACAACATCTTTCATCCCCTGTTTTTCAGCCACCAAAATAGCCTTTATCACAGTAGGTGAAGCTTTGTGTAGCATCTGAAGTGGAAAGTGATAGTAGTATAGTGCGATTTTATCAGGATGCTCTTTGACTGCCTTTATTAGTTTTGGCATATAGTCTTGACAAAATGGACACAACGGATCAGAAAATGCTACGATTTTATGAGGTGCATTTGCATTTCCGTAAAGCAATCTCTCTTTTTTGTAAAAACTGTTATCTGAAATATCTGGTACTATTTTATCTTTTAGTGAAGATTTATTTGCAAGAGCAATAAAATCCCTTGCTAAATACTCTCCATTTGCAAATATCTTGTCATGCACTGTTGTTTTTGTATGCTTTTTATCTTTCATTTCAAGATCAATATCTAAAAAATAGACATTCCAACCCTTTATCTGCTCTACGGGTTTTGATTTTGAGATACGAACATCTTTTAATTTAAATTTTGGATTTACACTAATTGCTCTTTTTACAAAATCAACTATATCTTTTTTAACACCATCATCACTACCTTTTGCAAAAACAGCCCCGCTACTCAATAACATCAACATCAATGATTTCAGCATCAATTGCTTCATCGTCGCTCCTTTTTCTATTTTTATCTTTTAATCTTAGTATTTTTCTAGCAAAAAACATACCTACAGAATTAAACTGTAAGAGTATCCCAAGTATATCACTAAAAAATCCAGGAATGATTAACAATACTGCACCAAGAAGTGTAAAAAGTGACATCTTTTTAAACTCATCGATACTTATATGACCATTTACAAGCATACTCATTCCATCAGCCAATGTGTATTTGAAAGTTGAAATGATAAAAAATCCCACTCCAGCACTTACAATAATCTCAACAAATGTCCACCATCCACCGATTAATGAGGCAATATCAACTGTAATCATTACCTCTAAGAATAGATATATTATCAAAAATATCAACTATAATTCCTTAATCTTACTAAATATTTCATCTTTAGGGACACTCTGCTTAGTGAGGGTTTTTCTATCAACCAACTCTACAACACCTTCCTTTAAACCCTTACCAACTATGATAGCATAAGGAAATCCAATCAACTCAAAATCTCCCATCTTAAATCCAAATCTCTCTGCTCTATCATCAAGCAAAACCGATTCTCCACCATTAAGAAGTTGTTGATATAACTCTTCACCAAATCTTTTCTGCTCATCATCTTTGATATTTGAGATGATAATATCATAGGTAAAAGGAGCTGTGCTTTTTGTCCAAATAGCACCTTTGTCATCATGGTGCTGTTCAACCACCACAGCTACAAGTCTGCTGACTCCTATACCGTATGTGCCCATAACAAACGGCTTTGTCTTTCCATCACGATCAAGAAATGTAGCATTCAAAGCTTCTGAATAATTGGTACCAAGTTGAAAAATATGCCCTACTTCGATACCTTTTGTGATATCTAGTTCTCCACCGCATTTGATGCATTCATCACCTTTTTTAACTGAAATCAAATCAGCATAGTCAAAATCCTTATCTTTAAAGCTGTATCCAACAAAGTGGTAATCCTCTTTGTTTGCTCCACAAATCATCAAATCTCTATCTTTTAATCTCTCATCAACAAAAAATTTCACATCCAAATCAATCGGTCCCATAAATCCTGCAACCAATCCTGCAGCTTTTAAATCCTCTTCACTTGCATCTTCAAGCTCCAATGCTTTAGCGATATTTTGAGCTTTTGTCTCTTGGAGTTCATCATCACCACGAATAAAATAGAGTATCACCTCATCCCTATCTTCATAAACCGCCTTTTTGGCAACTGCTTTTATCAGATAAGATTTTGGTATATGGAAAAACTCACTCAAATCATCTATTGAGCTGATATTTGGAGTATGAAACTCTCCTGGAGTCATCTCTACCTCACTATCAAAAACAAAGTTATCTTTGCTCTTTGCTGCTTCAATATTTGCTCCATATCCACAAGATGGATTTTTACAAAAGACGATATCATCCTCTCCGTTATCTGCCAACACCATGAACTCTTTTGAACCACTCCCACCAATAGCACCACTATCAGCCTCAACTACCCTAAAATCAAGTCCTAATCTTTGCAAAATCTGACTATAAGTTTTTTCCATCAAAGCATACTCTCTTTGCATATCTTCTATGCTTTCATGAAAACTGTAGCCATCTTTCATCAAAAATTCTCTACCTCTTAGAAGCCCAAATCTAGGTCTTGCTTCATCTCTGAATTTTGTATTTATTTGGTAGAGGTTTAGTGGAAGTTGTTTATAACTTTTGACTCTGTTTCTAACCAAATCGACCATCGCCTCTTCATGGGTGGGACCTAAGACAAACTCATTGTTTTTTCTATCCTTAAATCTTAGTAGCTCTTTGCCAAACTTGGCATATCTGCCACTCTCTTCCCAAAGAGTTGAAGGAGTTACAAAGCCAAGCATTACCTCTTGGGCTCCTGCATTGTCTAACTCCTCTTTTACAACAGTTCTTATCTTATCAAGCACTATTTTTCCAAGTGGCAAAAAATTGTATATTCCACTCCCTATCTGTGAAACAAACCCTCCCCTGACTAGATATATATGGCTTGGTAAAATTGCATCTTTAGGTGCATCCTTGGTAGTTGGGGCAAACAGTTTTGTAAACCTCATCAAGACTCCTTTGGTTTTAAATCTTTTTCTATCTGATAGTCACACTTATACAGATCAAGTGCTTTTCTCTGCTTGGCATTGAGTCCAAAAAAGAGTTGAATTGATTGAACTATCGTATCAGATTGAGGAAGTTCCGAGACATTTTTTAGTGTCTTTGTCGGTGTATGCAAAAATGAATTAAAAGCTTGATGTAAAATCTTCTCAACAGATTTTTCAAGCTCTTTTGGGATATACCCTTTTTTTATTGCTCTTTGCAACTCTTTGGTAGAAGAGTCTCTAGCCATATCTCTGATCTCTTTTATCAAAGGATCAACTGATAGAGTTTGAAGCCACTTAAAAAACTCCTCTGTAAAATCGGCTATAATTTTATTTGCCAAATTCATATTCTTCTCTCTGGCTTTGATATTTTTATTCATTATAGCTTGAAGATCATCCACAGCATAGACACTGATATCTTCCCTTTTGCACTCAACAATATCCCTTGGTACTGCTAAATCAAACCAATATCTGTGAAAAGAGGTATCTTTTACCATCTCTTTGGTGATGATTGGCTCTGGTGAAGATGTAGCACTAAATAAAAGTCTAAAGTGATTAAGCAAATTTGGCAACTCTCCAAAAGGCTCTACCCGCACAGTTACACTGTCAATCTCTCGGGCAAGTTTGTGAGCCTTTTCCATATCTCTGTTTAAAATAATGAGATTAACCCCTGCACTTGCAAGATGTTTTGCTGCAAGTGAACTCATCTCACCAGCTCCCACTATCACTGCTGAATATCCTCCAAGCTCTCCATCGAGTAGCTCTTTGGCTTGAGATACTGCTACTGAAGCAACTGAAATAGGATTTTTGGAGATTGATGTCTCATTTCTCACAGTTGCCGCACATCTAAAAGTATGGTGCATCACACGAGCCAATCGCTTACCGCTAAATCCGTTGTCATAGGAGAATTTAAAGGCATCTTTAACTTGTCCAACGATTTGAGTCTCACCCAAAACCAAGCTATCAAGAGATGAAGCAACCTTGAAGATGTGATGAACTGCATCACCATCTTGATAGACTTTACCTACATTTTTAATAGTTTGTATATCTTCTTTGGCATAATCACTCAAATATCCATAGATTAACTCAGATATATTTGAATCATCTGTTCGGTTAAGTATGATCTCAACTCGGTTGCAAGTAGATAATATAATTGACTCATTCACCCCATCAAGTGAGTGTAAAAACTTATAAAAATCAATCATATCCTGATTGCTTGAAAATGCCAATTTCTCTCTAAGTTCAAGCGGTGTGTTTTTATGGGAAAAACTGACAACTGTATAGTGCATTAGAAACTTCTTTCAATTACATTTTTCATTATGGAGGTTAATTGACTCTCATCATGAGCTTCAATTGCTTTTAATGCTTCATCTCCAAGTTTGCTTGCATAATTATATGCTCTTTCTATAGCACCATGCTCTCTCATCTTATCACCTATCCATCTCTCTTCCTCATAACTCAACTCTTTTTTGTAAAGATTTAGCAACTTTTTTCTCTCATCTTCATTCATAGACTCATACAGATATATATACGGAAGTGTGGTTTTACCCTCTTTAAAATCACTCATTGAAGGTTTACCAAGAGTTTTGCTATCTTGAGTAATATCCAAAATATCATCTATGACTTGAAAAGCAAGTCCTAAATTTTTGCCATAAATACCATAAACTTCTGCATCCTTGTTTGCAACTATAGCAGCACTTTTAGATGATGCTTCAATCAAAACGGCTGTTTTATTATAAATCATATCAAAATATCTGTCAAAAGATGGATTAAACTTTTTGGATAGCTCAACATCCATCAACTCTCCGATAGAGAGTTTTGTTACCGCATCAGAGATAATTTTTGCTATTTTGATATCTAAATCTACCAATTCAAAATAACCTTTTGAGTATAAGATATCTCCAAGCATGATAGCACTTTTATTTCCATAAATTGCATTGATTGATTCAACTCCTCTTCTTGTTGTTGCATCATCAATAACATCATCATGAAGAAGACTAGCTGCATGTATAAGCTCAACTATTGAAGCCAATTTGATCGCATCTTTATTGTTCTTTGCAATTTTTAAAATCAGTTTTGCTCTGACTCTTTTTCCTTTTGGAAGTCTCTCATACAAAGAGAGAGACTCATCCCCCAACTCCTGCACAAACTCTCTTGAAAGTTTTTCAACCTCTTCTATCATAGCTTTCCTAATTTTTTGGATCGATAAATTCAACATAAAATCGTTTTTTCGGATCTGATACAAAAAGATCAAATTTTGCTTTTTTGCTTTTAAAATCCTTAAAACTTAGCCTTAAAAATGCCCTGTCAAACTCATCAATATACTCATCTGATAGATTAATTTTAATACTATTTGCCTTATATCTTTGTTGTAGTATATATTGAGTCGGATAAGCTCCTTTTTTCAAGAGTAGTACCAATCTTTTATTTGTATAAAGAGTCCATCTAAATTTGATTAACTCTTTTGTCTGATCTTCCCTGTTTGTAATCTCTACTTTTGCGACTTGATCCTTTTTTAAAGTGTATGTGTGCAAACTATCCCAGTTAAAAGGAAATAGAGCTTGTGAAATTAGCAGTAAAAAGAGAATTTTACTCATTTTGAGTTAGGATATCTCCCATACCATTTATATAGGCATCAACCAAGTCTTGTTCGACTTTGTCCATATTTGTAATCACATAATTTTGAATCAAAGAGTCTATATCTTCACCCTCACTTAGTCTCTCTTGCAAAAGATGCTCTAAAACAGTTATTCTCTTTAGGTTGTTACTGAGTGCCTCTTCAACTAAATTTCTGTTTGCATTAAAAATCACATCAAAATACTTAGATTTCGGACTTCCTCCAAAAAGTGAATCCTCTTCATCATTATAATCAAACATCTTCTCCCCTTTAGTAAATGTTTTATTATAGCACATATTTATGGTAAAATCTTGCTATGAATAAAAACAACAATAAACTCTTTCCAGAATCTCATGACTTTAGTATGCTAGATTATGATTGTGCATACCTTCCGGATAAAAAAGTCAGAATGAGATACAAGTATGTAATGGAGCCTACAAAGGAGTTCTGTTCAGCTGTAATCAAGCGTGGATGGAGAAGATTTGGAAAGTACTACTTTTATCCCACTTGCAATGGTTGTAGTGAATGCAAAAGCCTTAGAGTTGATGTAGAAAATTTTTGCTATACCAGATCACAAAAAAGAGTGCTAAAAAGAAATAAAGAGACCAAAATTATCATTCAAAAACCTACAATTTCACAAATGCACTTAAATTTATACAGAAAGTACCACACATTTAAAAGCCAAAAAGATGGTTGGAGTCAAAAGAGTATCTCATATAGTGAATATCATGAAAATTTTGTTGATGGTGCGATGGATTTTGGTAAAGAGGTGCTATATCTTGTAGATGATAAGTTAGTAGGTGTTGATTTAATTGATATATTGGATGATGGTATTAGTGCAATATACTTCTTCTATGACCCAGATTTTCCAAAACTTTCACTTGGAACTTACTCACTTTTATATCAAATAGAACTGGCAAAACTACTCAATTTAAAATATATCTATCTTGGATACTGGGTTGATGGTTGCAAAGCATTTGCATATAAGACGAAGTTTGAACCATTGGAAAAACTTGACGGTTATTTTGATGTTTTAGATACTCCTAAGTGGATTTGATTTTTTCCAGCACATCCTCAATGATAAAATATTCCGCTCTTAACTCCTCTTCTGTCCACTCAAGATCTTTGTTCCAGTAACCTTTAGCATCTAAAAATGCTCTAACTGATGCTACATAACTAATCTCTACTATCTTATATCCATCTTTATCTTTGACAAAGTCAAATGCCAAAGATTGAGCTTTAATATTGCTTGTTACCTCAAACGCTTTTGTAATGCACTCTTTTGGTACATCACTCCAATCAAACATACCACTTCCTGAAGCTCTAAAATCACCCTCTCTTACAAGCCTTTTTTTACCAAGTGCACGATCTCCAATGATATATATCCTAACATCATGATCGCAATTTGGTATAAAATCCTGAGCATAGATATAGTTTCTCTCTCTTGGTAGATTTTTATAAATTTTATTTGGAAATATATAACGATAGAGACCAAAAGAGATCTTAAAGAGTGATTTAATATCTCTGTTTTTCTTAAAATGCCATATCCTCTCTTTTAAAACAGCTAATTTTGTATGTGGGAAAAAACCTCTTCCAAAAGCTTGATTGAGATATTTTAAGGCTTGTTGTTTATCTTTTATCAAAAAGACATTATATGATCCTGCACCACTTCTTAGTTTAAACACCTTTGGAAAACTTGTGTTTTCAATCCACTTTTTTGCCCTATCTTTTTCATAAAATACATAACTTTTTACCATCGGTGCATCGATCGATTCAAGTAGATACTTTTGCCCTAC
>QNZU01000069.1 GCA_003978405.1 Sulfurospirillum sp. | reverse complement strand
TTTTTGAGTCGATCTTTTGCCAACTGGGCAGCTCCTTCTTATGTGAGTGGAACTATTTTAGTAGTGGCATATTTGATAAAGAAAAACAAGACAAAACTTGTGATTATCTCGATAGTTTTACACTCACTGCTTGGAGTTACTCTATATCACTATCACGATATCGCTAAAATTTCAGGTATCAAACTAAGCAGGCACACTGACCCTTATAAAAGGGTTCTTGGCTGGAAGGATGTGATAGATCAGATAAAAGTGATAAGAGAAAGATATCCAAGTCACTTTATACTATCAAAATCAAGAGGCAGTGTAGCAGAGCTAGATTATTATCTAAAAGAGAAAACCTACATCTTTAACCCAAATCACCAGATGGAAAACCAATACCACATGGATAGGGATTTAAACAAGTTAAAGGGTAAAGACTTTATCTTTGTAGGAAGTGACAAAGATGAGATGACTTTAAAAACTTATTTTAATAGCGTAAAACTTATTGGCAAAGTTGTAGCTCCTTTATATGAGGATTTTAACCGATCATACACACTCTTTAAAGCTGATGGTTTTCAAGGTTATTGATGTTTGGATTTTCAAGAGTTTTTATCCTTTTTACTCTAGTAGTAGCTTTGATTTTCGCACTCTTTCCAGATATCGATCTAAGGATTAGTGAACTCTTTTTTGATCCTAAAAGTGGCTTTTATCTAAAGGATATACAACCATTTGCTTTTTTACATGATGAGATTAGATGGATATTATTGGTACCAATAGCTTTTTTACTTTTACTTACTTTATATCAACTATTTTTTAAAAAGAGATTTCATACTCTAAATCCCAAAGCGATTGTTTTTATAGTTACATTTTTGATAGTTGGTCCTGGGATTGTATCAAATACCATCATAAAGGATCACAGCACAAGAGTAAGACCAAGAAATATAGAATATTTTGGAGCAAATCAAGGTAAAATATTCACTCCATACTATTCGCATGAGGGTAAATGCAAGAAAAACTGCTCCTTTATCAGTGGACACACGGCTGCAGCGACATTTTTTTTGGTTTTTGCTTATCTTTATAAAAGTAGATTGCTATTTTTTCTATCTCTTGGATTTGTGATTTTGATGGGAATTACTAGAGTGGTTCAAGGGGCTCATTTTCTTAGTGATGTAATATTTAGCTTTATTATCAATTTAATCATTTTAAAGATACTATATTTTCTATTTTTCAAAGAGGAAGCAAAACTTGAGTAGGTTGATTTTGGGTCTGATATCTTTGTCAGTTTTGGTAGCGGTTGTTTGGGGTTATCTTGATGGTGATCTTCAAATCGCAAACTATTTTCACGAAATAAGTGACAGTTTTGTAGTTCACTTTTTTCATAATATCACAGTTCTTGGGCAGTCTGAATACTATATCATTCCCTCACTTATACTCTATTTTTACTATAAAAACAGAGATAAAATTAATGCACAAAAGGCTCTGTTTGTCCTAAATTCTGTAATTTTATCAGCTGTTGTTGCATGGGTGTTTAAGATCATTTTTGGAAGATTTCGTCCATCGTTTTACTTTGATGATGGCAGATACGGTTTTGACTACTTTCATCTGATGCACAATCTCACCTCTTTTCCATCCGGACACTCTGCGACGATTTTTAGTGTGGCTGTTGCTTTTTCAGCTCTTTTCCCAAGATACAGGTTTGCTTTTTGGACAGTAGCTTTGATGGTGGCACTAAGCAGGGTAGTAATAGTTCGGCACTTTTTTAGCGATGTGGTTTTTGGATCGTTTATAGGAGCGGTGACCGCTTATTATCTCTATAAATTTGTCTATAAAGAGAGATTTGAAAATGTATAGAATTTTACTTCTTTTGGCTATATTTGTTGCCTTTTTTAGCACACTTGGATTTGTGCCTCTTTTTGATCTTGATGAGGGGGCTTTTAGCGAAGCTACAAGGGAGATGCTTTTTAGAGGAGATTATCTTACAACCTATCTAAATGGAGATTTGAGGTTTGACAAACCGATACTTATCTATTGGCTTCAAGCACTTTGTGTGAAGATCTTTGGTTTGAATGAATTCTCAGTTCGTCTTCCCTCTGCACTTGCTTCGACACTTTGGGCTCTTGCTATATTTTATTTCACAAAGAGATTTACCGATGAAAAGAGAGCCTTTGTGGCTACATTTGCTATGGTGGTGGGACTTCAGATTACTATTATTGCTAAAGCGGCGATTGCTGATGCACTGCTAAATCTCTTTATAGCTTTATCGATGTTTTGTATCTACCTATATTATGAGAAAAAAGCTATGAAGTATCTTTATGGCACATTTGTCTTTATGGCACTAGGAACTCTCACAAAGGGGCCAGTTGCTGTGATGATACCTTTTGTAGTGAGTTTTCTCTTCTATCTTTATAAAGGAGAGCTCAAAGCTTGGTTAAAGGCGGTTTTTAATCCGCTTGGAGTTTTTATCTTTGTGGCAATTGCACTTCCTTGGTATCTGATGGAGTATCTTGAGCAGGGACAGAAGTTTATCGACGGATTTTTTCTAAAGCACAATTTTGATCGCTTCCACTCTCCTATGGAGGGGCATTATGGCTCTTTGTTTTACTATATCCCCGTCTTTTTGATAGGTTTGCTTCCCTTTACTCCACTATTTTTAAAGAGTATCTCAAATTTTAGGGAGATTTTTAAAGATGATTTGAAACTCTTTTTAATGATTTGGTTTGTTTTTGTTTTTGTTTTCTTCTCATTTTCTGGTACCAAACTTCCTCACTATATCATTTATGGATATACACCTCTATTTATTTTGCTTGGGATCGATTTTGATAGATTTTCTCTTAAAAGAGTATCTTTGGCACCTCTTTTTTTATATATTTTGTTGATTGCTTTGCCAATTGTATTGAAGATTGAAGGAGTTGGGATTATCAAAGATGAGTTTGCCAGGATTGTAGTAGGGGAGTCTATGGAGCTATTTGATTTGAGATACTTTTTGGTTTTGCTTGTGGCTGTTTTGTTGAGTTTGTATCTTTTTGTAGCTCACATAAAACCTCTATATAAGTTTGTAGTTACCGGGTTTGTTTTTGTTTTGGTTATCAATATGACTGTTTTGCCACTTGTTGCAAATGCTCAACAACTTCCTATCAAAGAGGCTGCACTTGTTGCAAAATCTAAAAATCTCGATGTGGTTTTTTACCATATCAATACTCCAAGTTTTAGCTTTTATGAGAGGAAAATCACGCACAAAAGAGATATCAAAAATGGAGATTTTGTTCTAACCAAAGCCAATAGATTAGAGTCTATAAAAAAGTATGATACTATTTATCACAAAAGAGGAGTATTTTTAATAAAGGTGATAGAAAAATGAGAGAACTTTCAGTTGTGGTACCAATGATGAATGAGCAGGAGAATGTCAAGCCTCTTTTTAAGGCTATAAGAGACTCTTTAGAGGGGATTGATTATGAGCTTATTTTGGTAGATGATGGATCAAGTGATAAGACTGTGGAGCTTATGAAAGAGGAGGCGGACGCTAGAACTAAAGTGGTTGTCTTTAAGAGGAATTTTGGTCAAACTACCGCTATGGCTGCAGGGATTGATATAGCAGAGGGGGAGCTTATCGCCACAATTGATGGGGATTTGCAAAATGATCCAAGTGATATCCCTATGATGATGAGAACTCTTAAAGAGGGAGATTGGGATGTGGTTGCCGGAAGAAGAGCCAAGAGACAAGATGGGATGCTTCTTAGAAAAATACCAAGCAAAATAGCAAACAAAATCATCAGAAAGCTAACTGGAGTTTATATACACGACTATGGATGCACACTAAAAGTCTTTAAAAAAGATGTCGCAAAAAATCTCGAACTCTATGGGGAGCTTCACAGGTTTATACCGGTATTAGCTAGTATGAATGGAGCCAAGATCACAGAGGTAGATGTTAAGCACCACCCAAGAATCCATGGTGAGAGCAAGTATGGTCTTGGCAGGACTTTTAGGGTACTGAGTGATCTTTTGTTGATGCTCTTTATGGAGAAGTATCGCCAAAAACCGATGCACCTTTTTGGAACGATGGGAATTATCACTTTCTTAATCGGTATGGGTATAAATTTATATATGTTTTTGTTAAAACTCTTTGGATACAGCATAGGGACAAGACCTCTTTTGATCCTTGGAGTTATGATGACATTTGTCGGACTTATCTTGATAGTAACCGGATTTTTGGCAGAGCTTATTATCAGGACATATTACGGAGCACAGGGTAAAAAACCGTATGTGATTGATGAGATTTATGAAGGCAAATAGTTAATATATTTTCTTTACTTTATTTAACATTTTGATTTTGTAGAATAGACCTCCGCAAAATTAAGGAGTGTTGAATGAGTAAGAGAGTTTATGAGGATGAATATCTGTATATTGATGTGCATGACTCTAAAATACCTTGGTTTAAAGTTTTTACCAAAGAGCCTTACCGAGAGTTTAGTGAAGTTCCATTTAAAGTGAAGCTCCAGCTTTTGGCAAAACTCGATATCTTAGAAAGAGAGATGCTCTCATTTTTTAATCCGACCAAGATCAATATCGCCTCTTTTGGAAATGAGTTACCACAAGTCCATTTTCATATCATGGCGAGGTTTAAAGATGACAGTCACTTTCCAAATCCTATGTGGGGTGAAAAGCTAAGAGATGGTTGTGAACACAGTAGTAAGCTAGATGAATTTATAAGCTTGGTAAAACCAAAGCTTGAGCCTATAGAATTAGAAGAGGATGATGATTAAAATCCGAATCTAATTCCGGCATATAGACCACTATATGAGAGGTTGTTTTGATATTTTTTACTTTCGATATTTAATACACTTGTCTGGTATCCGATATTTAGAGTTGAACAGTTTCTAAATGGTAACCTAAAGGCAATTCCTGCATAAGAATCCGTGGCTCTGTTTTTACCATAAGGGGTGATGGATATTTTTGTGTTGAGTGACATATTATCTGTGATAGAGTATTTATAGTCGATAGCGATAGATGGGATGATTAAATCTTTTTTATATTTTGTGTTGTTTATAGATGTTTTGACTCTCAAACCGTTTAAGTTAAAACCGATATTTATTCCATCAATAATTTTGTATCTATATGTTGCTTTTGCCCATATCAAATCAAGTTTACTACTTATCATTTGGGATTTTGCAAAATTTTCAGAATTAAAGATGATATCTTTACCAAGCTTTTTTTTGCCAGAGTATTTATATTTTGATAGTTTGAATCCAAATTTATGGTTTTTAAACCCTTTTTGAAGTTTTGCACTGAGGTTATTTGCACTTTTTTTCATATCTAAGTCATTTTTTAGTTCTAATTTATCATCGGTACCAATGTTACCACTAAATGAACCTCTCATATTTCCTACTTCTATACTGTTTTGTTCAAATTCACTTGGACAAGAAGCATACAAGCTTGATGATATAGTAATAAAAAGTAATATATATTTATACAAAATAACTCCAGATAAAGAAAAATTGACTTGTAAGTATCTATCGGCAAAAATAGCAGAAACTTGAGGGTAAAGTATATAAAAATTTACTAAAACTTTCAAGGGATTTTACAAAAAAAGTTTAAATTTTTTTTTAATGTGTTACAAATTTACTAAAAACATGGTTTTTTTGATAAACTAAATAAAACCAAATTTTGCATTAGATATTACCAAATCGGAGCAAATCTTGTAGCATAGGGTTTTAGTTAAAATTTTTGAATTACCAAATAGGTAGTCCTGCAAATTTTAACTAAAACCCTATGACTCAATCTTTATCTCATCTTTGGCAACATCTAATGCAAAATTTGGGTTAAAAATAGTTTAGGATGAAACATGAAAGGTAAAATTTCTCAAATCAAAGATGAGATTCAAAAGGTAATAGTCGGTCAGGATGAGATGATAGATGCTCTTCTTATAGGGCTTTTGTGTGATGGGCATATACTTCTTGAGGGGGTTCCCGGACTTGCAAAGACGACTACTGTAAATACTTTGGCAAAAACTTTAGGATTGGAGTTTAAAAGAGTTCAGTTTACTCCTGATTTGCTTCCAAGTGACATCATAGGAACTGAGATTTACGATCCTAAAAATAACCAATTTCGTGTAAAAAAGGGACCAATTTTTACAAATCTACTACTTGCCGATGAGATCAACAGAGCCCCTGCAAAGGTGCAATCAGCTCTGCTTGAAGCGATGCAGGAGAGACAGGTAACGATCGCTGATGAGAGCTTTAAAATTGAGCCTCCTTTTTTGACTCTCGCTACTCAAAATCCAATCGAACAAGAGGGTGCATATGAGCTTCCTGAAGCCCAACTTGATCGTTTTATGCTAAAAGTGGTAGTTGGATACAATACTAAAGAGGAGGAGATTGAGATTATCAATCGAATCTCAGAAGGTAACATTGAAGAGGTCAATCAAGTCCTAAACAAAGAGGAGTTGCAAACTCTAAAAGATGAGGTAAAAAATATCCATATAGATGAGGAGTTAAAGGGGTATATCGTTGATCTGATTTTTGCTACAAGGGAGCCAAAAAAGTTTGGTTTGGATGAGATAGCAGACTATATCCAGTATGGTGCATCTCCAAGAGCATCAATCAATCTCTTTAACGCTTCAAAAGCATATGCTTATCTAAGAGGCAAGGAGTTTGTAACTCCTGTTGATATCGCAAAGATGGCAAAAGATATCTTAAGACACCGTGTGATTATGAGCTATGAGGCGGAGGCTGAGGGGATTGAGAGTGATTTTATCATAGAGAAAGTTTTAGAGGCAGTTGATATACCTTGAGCAAAATCCAAAAGATACTCATAAAGACAAAGAGGCAGATATTCTCTGAAATTCCTGCAAACAACCCTTCTATCTTTGAGGGGGAGGGCTTTGATTTTGCAGAGCTTAGAGAGTATGAGTATGGAGATGATGTTAGAAAGATAGACTGGAATGTAACTGCCAAGATGCAAAAGCCCTATATCCGTATCTTTCGTGAAGAGAGAGAGTTAAATATCGTTATAGTTGCACTCCTTAGCGGATCTCTTCATTTTGGATCAAAGAGATTTAAGCAAGAAGAGTTGGCTGAAATTATTGCACTTTTGGGATTTTCGGCTGTTAAAAACGGCGATAAATTTTCGCTATTTACCTATGATGAGAGTTTGAAATCTATCATTAGATCCACAAAAAAAGTAACAGCAGTAAACAGAGGGGTTGAGCAAGTCTATCAAGAAAACTGTATCGGTAAAAGAGTAAATGCAAAAGATTTGGCAAAAGAGCTTTTTAAAAAGATAAAAAGACGTTCTATTATATTTTTGGTGGGGGATTTTTTTGAGGAGTATGATCTAAGATTGCTTTCAAAAAAGCATGAGGTGATAGCGATTATGGTTAGAGATAAGTTAGAGGAGCATCCTCCACTATTGGGATCTATAAATTTGATGGACCCATCATCTCTTGGTAGCAGATATTTGGATCTAAATAGAACTACAAAAAAAGAGTATGAAAAGCAGTTGCAAAAAAGAGATCACAAACTCTATCTTGAACTTAGAAGAGCAAGGGTGGATTTTACCAAGATATATACTGATGAAAATCCATATATCAAACTAAAAAAGTTGTTTATAAAGAGGTGATATGGATAAATTAAAAGATATAAGAGAGCTTGAACCCATACCTGATATATCAATCTATATTTTTATAGCTTCGATACTTTTTGCTTTGTTGGTTTTGGGATCGATTATTTATATGATTTATCGTCAAAAAAGAGCAAAAAAAGAGAATTTGACAAAAAAAGAGGTCTTAAGAAGATTGAAAAATATCGACTTTGATGATCCCAAAAAAGCGGCTTATCAAATCACCAAATATGCGAGATTTTTAAGCTCTGATGAGAGATCACAAAAGATTTTTGCCCAACTTGAAGAGAGACTAAACAGATACAAATTTATCCCAAATCCGCCACACTTTGATGAGGAGTCCAAAAGCTACTACAATCTCTTTTTAGAGGTTGTAGATGAGTGATTTTGGATTTGAGTATCCTTGGGTTTTTTTAATCCTTGGACTGTTTTTGATATGTTCAAAGTTTTGTCCTCCAAGGTATGAGGCTATTATATTTCCTAATTTGGATCTTTTGAAGATAGTTGGTACCAATAGTTTTTTGGTTGGCATTTTTAAGTGGTTAAGTATCATATTGGCTCTAACTGCTTTGGCTTCACCTGTAAAAGAGGATCATTTGCAGATTAAAAAAGCAGATGGATACTCTATCGTTTTGATGCTTGATGCAAGTGGCTCTATGAGGCTTGGTTTTGATAATGTTCCCTTTTTTCAAAAGGTCAAAAAGGGTGAAAGAAAGTTTGATATATCTGTTGATTTGGCAAAAGATTTTATCAAACGAAGAAAATATGATGAGATTGCTTTGATCGTCTTTGGAAATTTTGCTTATATCGCTTCACCTTTGACATATAACAAGGATATTTTGGAAGATTTGATGAACAGACTTTATGTGGGAGTGGCCGGTTCTACTTCTACTGTGATAAATGATGCTCTTTTTCAAAGTTCAAAGCTCTTTGAAGGTTCAAAATCCAAATCAAAAATAGCCATCTTGCTTACCGATGGACACAGCAGAGGAGATAATATTCCTTTGGATATCGCGATGAGGAGTTTGAAATTAAACGGTGTAAAGGTTTATACGATCGGTATTGGGAAAAAGGGTGATTTTGATAAAAAACTGTTGCAAAAGATTGCCAAAAGAAGTGGGGGAGAGAGTTTTGAAGCCTACACAAAAGAGGATTTGGTAGAGGTTTATAGACAGATAGACAAGCTAGAAAAGAGCAAAATCAATATAGAAAAATATATAAAAAAGAGATACTTTTATGAATATCCTCTCTTTTTTGCATTTTTATCACTGCTTTTTTACACCTTTTTGTTAAATAAAAGGAGTACGATTTGATCTTTTTAAAACCGGAGTATCTATATCTGATGCTTCCTCCCTTGGTTCTGTTTTTTTTCTTTATTATCACAAGAAAAGAGCCACTGGATGAGTATTTTAATGAAGAGGTTCTAAAGAAGTTAAAGTTTGAGAGTGATGTTTTGGGCAAAGTCGGAAGAAATATGATGATCTTTGCTTCACTGATTTTGATGGTCATTGCTCTGGCTCGTCCTGTATTGCCCAAAAAGGATATATTGGTCAAAAAAAAGAGTATTGATTTAGTGGTGGCAGTTGATTTTTCAAGATCGATGATGTGCAGTGATGTCTATCCAAATAGATTTGAGTTTGCAAAAAGAAGATTGAAAGATTTTATTGATAGTTTTGAAGAGGCAAATATAGGAGTGATAGGGTTCAGTGATGATGCTTTTTTGATCTCTCCTCCTACCTATGATCATCAGAGCCTGAAATATCTCATTGATAATCTCTCTGTAAATTTTTCAACTCAAAAAGGGACAAATTTTTTGATACCTCTTCAAAAAGCAAAAGAGTTTTTAAAAAAATCAAACAGAAAAATTGTCATAATCTTCAGTGATGGTGGAGACAAGAGTGATTTTACCAAAGAGATAAAAACAGCCAAAGAGAGTAATGAAACAGTATATATTTATGGTATTGGTACCAAAAAGGGAGGGGTGATAAAAGAACAAAACCAAGCACTAAAAGACAAAGATGGCAATATCGTCATATCAAAGTTAAACCAAGATATAAAAGAGTTGGCTCTTAAAAGTGGCGGTGCATACATAAGGGGAGGCTATGGCGATAAAAGTGTTCAACTCATAGCCAAAGATATAAAAGAGAAATTTAAGATGCACGAAGTTGAAGAAAAAAGTAAAAAAGATTACAAGGAACTCTTTTACTATCCTCTTGCAGTAGCAGTTTTGTTTATGCTGTTTGCTTTTAGTTCGCTTCCAAGAAGATATAACAACATTGTTGTCATTTTTATACTGTTTGCTGCTATTGGTACCAAAAAAGCAGATGCAAAGATATTTGATTTTTTAGATATCCAAAAGGGGGAGAGTGCATACAAACAAGAAGATTATAAAAAATCAATAAAATACTTTCAAGATGTGGCAAGTTCCAAAAAAGATGCAGAGTCGTTTTATGATCTGGCAAATGCCTACTATAAAAGTGGCAACTATAAAGGAGCTTTGAAGATCTATAAAAGTCTGCATACAGTTAGTGAAAATCTAAACTATAAACGGTGGTTTAATGCAGCAAATGCACTATTTAAGTTAAAAAGATATGAAGATGCACTCAAAGCTTATGAAAATGCAAAGAGGATAAAGAGTGAGAGTGATCTTTTATACAACATAGAGCTGACAAAAAAGATGCTAAAAAGAAAAAAGAGTTCCAAAAAAAATGAGCAAAACAGCAATAAAAAGAGAAAAAAGCAAGATAAAAATAAGAAAAATAAAGAGAAGAAAAAGTCCCAAAAAGGCTCCAAAAATGATGCATCTAGTCAGAAAAAAAGAGATACAAATTCAAAATCCAACAAACAAAAGCAAAAAAATAGACAAAAGCTCAGCAAAAAGGAGATGAAAATGTGGATGGAACATCTACAAAGTCTAAAACCAAAAATAGTGCCAATGAAACTTGGTACCAAAGATATAAAAAAGAGGTCAAATGATGAAAAACCTTGGTAAAAATCTATTGTTAGCACTTATTGCCATATCTGTATTATCACTTCAAGCAAATGCCAAAGTGAAAGCAAAACTAAAAGAGAACTCCATCATAAGTGGTGATGAAGCAGAACTGTGGATTGAGAGTGATGATAAAAATGTGGAGTTTCCAAAGATTGATAAAATCGGAAATTATAAGATTGTCAAACAATACACCAATACCGCTATCAATTACAGTAGTGGTAAAAAAGAGAAAAAATTTATAAAAAAATATATATTTCATCCTCAAAAAAGTATCGATATACCATCTTACAGCCTAAAAGTAGGCGGTAAAATCCAAAAGACAAAACCTTTGCATTTGGATGTAAAAGATGATCCTATCGATAAAAAAGAGAATATAATCTTTAAAATGGTTGCAGATAAAAAAGAGGCTTATATCAATGAGCCTATAGTTGTGGAGTTTGTATTTAAGCACAAGATGAATGTTCCCATATCTGATGCTAGTTTTGATTCTCCAAAATTTAAAGGTTTTTGGGTAAAAAAACTAAGAGCCATTCCTAATAAAACAGATATAAAAACAGGATACAAATTATATAAAGTTAGATATCTTCTGTATCCTCAGTATAGCGGAGTTTTGCATATTGATAGCGGATTGATGGATATTGGAATGATCGCATCAAAAAAAAGAAGATATTACACTTTTAAGAGTATCAGAAGAAAAAGAATAAAGAGCAATTCACTCGATATCAATGTGAGTTTATTACCTGATGGTGCGGAGCTTTTTGGTAGTTTTACTTTTAGTGGTGTGGCTGATAAAACAAAAGTAAAGGCAAATGAACCGGTCAATTTCACAATCACCATCATTGGTGAGGGTAATATTGATGATATTAAAGAGTTTAAACTAAATATCAAAAATGCAGAAGTTTGAGAAAGATGGTAAAGTTACAGTGATTTTCAAGCAAAAGTTTGCCATCGTTTCAGATAGAAATTTTACGATTGAGCCTCTTGAGTTTAAATATTTTGATTCACAAACAAAAAAAGTGAAGATATACAGATCAAAAAGATATGATATAGAAGTTTCAAACCCATTGGGAGATAAAGATTCACAGAAGTTAATCACTAGCAAGGTTAATGCAAAGGATCGTCCTTTAAAAAGAGGTATTGATACTTTGTTTGCAGTCATGATTTTTGGTATTGGATTGTTATCTGGAGTGGTGTTAAGCTATCTTTTTAGATATCTTAGAGATAAAAAGATAGAAAAAAAAGATCTTTCAATTACTCAAAAAATCTCATCAACAAAGAGTGAGAAAGAGCTTCTCTCACTGCTCTTACCCTTTATGGACCGCTCATCCAAGATAAAAGAGCTTATACAAAAGATTGAAAACAATATCTATGCAAATGGTACCAATAAGATAGATAGAAAAAAGATAGCAAAGGAGTTTGAGAGTCTGCTAGTTGATGATGAGCTAGAGGAGATACTAAGGTAGAGAAAGATCGCCAAATATAGCGATCTTATTGAGTTTTTTTCATTTTTCTACCAGCTAGTATGATCACAAATGCAACAAATGCGATAATCACATACAGATATTTTGGAACTGGTACCGGCTCTCCTGCTGCATATGAGTGCATTCCAGATAGATAGTAGTTTACTCCCACAAATGTCATTACTATAGAACTGATAGCCAAAACTGTCGCAACAGAGAATTTGTATTCATAATTTTTATTAAAGTAGGGGATAAATCTCAGGTGTAGGACTGCTGTATATACTAGGATTGATATCCAAGCCCAAGTCTCTTTGGGATCCCAACTCCAGTATCTACCCCATGACTCATTTGCCCAGACTCCGCCGATGAAGTTTCCTATCGTCATCATCATAAGCCCTATGATTGCAGTCATCTCATTTAGTCTTGTTGTCTCTTTGATACTTCTTGGGATGTTTGGATTGTTTTTGTCTCCGAAGATAAAGAGCATTAAGGTAAAGAGTCCAAGCATCGCACTAAGTCCTAAAAATCCATAACTAGCTGTGATTATGGATACATGGATACTAAGCCAGTAGGATTTTAGAACTGGTACCAGATTGGTGATTTGTGGATTCATCTCATTGAAAAATGTCGTTGCCAAAGTTGAACCGGCGATGATTGAAGCAAGAGCTGTTATAATAGGAGAGTATTTCATGAATATCACTCCAGCCAAGCCCATAGACCAAGCCACATAAAGCATCGCTTCATAGGCATTACTCCATGGAGCATGTCCACCGATATACCATCTTGCTGCTAGAACAAGAGTATGAATCAAAAAGGCGATGATAAAGAGAGTATTAAATATCTTGATCCATTTTGAAGTTTTGCGGTTTTTGACCATATTTATCACCACAAAAGTCAGAAGGATTAGACCGATGAGTGTATAGACAAAGATCAATTTGTTTGTGAGTGATAATCTTTTAAAGATTTTTTCTGCTTGAAGCTTACTTTTTGGAGGAATGATCTCGCTTCCAACTTTGTATTGATAATCTTGCAGTTTCTCTAAAGCACTATTAGCTTCATCCCATTTTCCACTCTCTCTTCCTTTATCAAGTGCTTGAAAATATGCTACTACAAGATCTCGTACCTCTTTGGATTCATTTGGCGGAAATGTGCCAATAGCCTCTTTTACACTGTACCATTTTTGGTTTGGATCATCTACTTTTGGGATGATCTTTAGAAGATCACCTGTGTAGATCATATACATGATATTTAACATTTCATCTACTTTTATCAGTGATCTATCAAATTCATTTCTTTTGATTGGTGGTTTTCTAACTGACTCTTGAATAAAGGGAGCTAATTTATACTCTCTTTTATTTTTAAAAAAGTCATTAAATGAGGCATACTTTTGGTCTTTGTTAAGACCTAGGACTTTTTTTACTCTGCTATGTTTTATTTTGATAAGAGGAATCTCTTGCCAGTCGCTAGGATCGCTTAGGAGTCCAAGCATGATTTGACTCGCATTCATTCCATAGGCAGATGAGCTTTTGTGTAGCTTTAGCATCACTTCATTGGCAAAAGTATCGACTGTTTTGATCCTTCCATCATGGGTTTGAATCAGCAGATCACCAAACTTTTCACAATGCTCTTTTTGATAACTTTTGACGATATCTAGTGAACTTTTTGCATGAAGAGTAGATCCTAAAGAGGATATTAGCATGAGTATTAAAAGGGTACTCACACTATCTTTTTGTACCATTCTTGCTAATTTTCTAAATCTACTCTTTGGATTTAATAGTGTGAGCAAGAAACCAAGTGCTAACATCAAGTATCCTATATATGTAGGAAGTTTTCCGGGATCATTATTGACTGAAAGAACAGTTCCTTTTTCATCTTGATCGTATGAGGATTGGAAGAATCTATAATGTCTGTAATCAAGGACATGGTTCATGAATATTCTATATGGCATTGTGAGATTTTTTTCTTTGTCCATTAGTACCACTTCACTTGCATATGATGCTGGTGACATACTTCCTGGGTATCTTTTTAGCTCAAAATCGTTTAGTTTGATATTAA
>QNZU01000087.1 GCA_003978405.1 Sulfurospirillum sp. | reverse complement strand
AATTATCCTTTCATTGATCTTTTATTATAAAAATTAACCTTCACATCCACCAAGAGCAACTTTGAAATGGTTACTTGCTTTATAGAATTTTCCATCTTTACCCTCAAGGATTACTGTAACAGATCCTGTTTTTTTCATCTTGATTTTGATCAAATAATCAACTGGCTGACCTTCTGGCACTGTAAATACTGCAACAGTTGCTTCTGGATTGACATCTTGAAATACTGCTACTGTTTTTGCTTCAATATCACTTTTGATTCCGATTGGAATTTGTCCACCGTTATTTGCTACTTCTGGAGTCTTTAGTTTGATACCCTTTTCTTCAGCTTTGATATCTCCATAAAGTTTTTTTACAGCATCTTCAACAGATTTTGATGTCCATACATCAGGTTTTTCTTTTCTAAAGTCTTTTGCACTCAACATTGCTGGAACAGCAACAAGTGCAGCCGCAGATAATCCTAAAAATTTTCTTCTTTGCATTTTATTTCCTTTTTATAGTTGTTTTATCTTTGAAAACAGAATAGGGAGTTCCCAATTCTGCTTTATTGTATATTAAATTTGTGAATTAAAAGTGAATTATTTAGCCTGTTCAAACAGATAATCCACCACAGCCTTAACCTCATCATCTTTTAGTGATGTTTTACCACCTTTTGGAGGCATAGCACCTTTACCCTTAATAGCATTTTCATAAGCTTTTTCTTTTCCGGCTTTGATGATTTTCTCCCATGCAGATTTATCACCTTTTACAGGTGCACCGGCAGCTCCAGAGTCGTGACACATCGCACAAGTTGAAGCATATATCTTGGCACCTACATCAGATTTGCCACCTTTTGATTCCTCTTTTGGAAGATCTCTTTTGGTTGACATTGGAGGTAGAAAATCATTTATTTCAGTTGCAATTCGGACAACCTTAGAACCCTTTTTACAACCATGCATACATCTTGTGCCGTTTCCATAGTTTTTCGGATCAGCAAAGAACTTTCTAACATTATCTGGTCCGTTTGGTCCATCAATATTTGGAATAAAACCGTTTTCATTTGGTAATTTGATCTTCAAAAACTTCTCTCTATCAAGCACAAAATCTTCATCGATCTCTTCACCCTCATACTTAAGCTCATTTAAGTTCATGATATATGCACAAAGAGCATAGACTTCATCATTACTTAAACTAAGCGGTGCATTGTGAGGCATACCTGTTTTTATATACCACCATAGTGTAGAAACTTTTGGCCAATATGTTCCAAAAACTCTAACTGGTCCATCTTTATCAGGTGTAGTTCTTTGGTTAGTTAGTGTTTTGTGTAACTCATAAGCATTTCCTTTAGCGAGTGCCGGATATCCATTCATTCCAGCTGCAAAGTCAGCATGACAAGCGATACACTTCTCCTCATAGACCTCTTCACCCTCTTCGACACTTCCTTTTCCTTCAGGAAGTCCTGTACCATCAGGCATCACATCGATATCCCATGCTTTTATCTCATTTTTAGTAGCTGGTCGCCCATAATGAAACTCTTTTTTTTGAGTATTTACAAAATACGGACCAGTTCTTCCATTTTTAACTGGATATGTAACACCACCGTCAATTACTCTCTTGCCATTTGCATAAGTTTTTGATGCACCTGTATTTAGATCAGCTTGCAGTGAAGCTCCAAACAAAAGGGCGATACTTATAATTGAATTTTTGAATACTTTATGATCTAACTTGAACATTGTTCACCTCCCCTTTTTCTGTTACTTCCCAAGTGCAAATTGCATTTCTGTGATATACCGATTCAACCCCAACTACGGCAATCTCTTCATCGATACTTGGTTGAACATGACCCGCATCATCTATCGCTCTACTTTGTAGAAGAAGTGGTTTGCCTTCATACTTGTAGTAGTAGCTAAATCTAGTCCATGCTTTTGGCAATACAAGTCCTTTTAGACTAGCCTCTACCCAATTTTCACCACCATCAAAGCTGATATCAACTCCTGTGATTGTTCCTTGACCACTCCATGCCAAACCTTCTATCTCAACCATATCACCTTTTTTAAGATCAGTCCACGGTTTCTCTGGACATGGCGTAGTAATAACCGAGTTTACCTCTAGTGGGTAGAAGTGCTGTATAGCTTTACCGCTTGGAAGAAGTGCTGTATATTTTGCAGTCTCCTCTTTTGCATACCAAGGATTTTCACCAAACTCCAATCTTGCAAGCCATTTAACACACAAGTTTCCTTCCCATCCAGGAAGCAATAATCTGATAGGATAACCTTGCTCTGGTCTTAGTGCCTCACCATTTTGTCCCCAGACGATCATAGCATCATCTAAGACTTTATCAATTGGAACGGTTCTACCCATGTGAGAACTGTCTCCACCCTCAGCCAACATCCATTTTGCTTTTGGACTAAGACCTAGATCTTTAAGAATATCTTTTAGATATACACCTGTCCACTCAGCACAACTCATCATACCTTTTGAAAATTGAACAGAGTTAAATTGAGGTCCTCTCCACTCTGGACCATCGTTTGCAGGACACTCGATAAAGTGAATTCTACTTACACTTGGATATCTTTTGAGTTCATCCATAGTTAGCACAAGTGGTTTCTCCACAAGTCCGTGGATCATCAATCTGTGTTTATTTGGATCGATTGTAGGAATACCGCCATGACATCTACTGAAAAAGAGTCCGTTTGGTGTGATATTTCCCATCAGTTCGTGAATAGGACACATAGCAATTGAAGCTTGCCAGTTACCTGATTGAAGAAGTTTTGCATTTCTTCTTAGGACATTATGCTCATAAGGTGAAGGCATACCGTATCTGTTTTTAGTTACAGGATCACCAAGAGCTGTAGCCCAAGGCTGCTCCTCCATGATCGCAGGATCATCGGCTCTCATCTTCACAGGCGACAATGCACTTGCCGCTGCGACAGCACCGACTGCTGCAGTTTTGAAAAAATTTCTTCTACTAGTTCTTTTATCTTGATCTAAACCGGCAGAAGAAGTTTCTATATCTTTACTCATATCTCCTCCTCTTTAAGTTGGTACGGATTTACCGTTAAGGCGACATTATAGTATAAAATAGATTTATTTGTCAAATAGATAAACTAAGATGTATTATATAAATAATATTAATAATAAATCTTTCTTTTTTTAATACAGGATATCGTTGGTATTGGGGAAGTTGAGGTTTTATATTTTTTAGAGGTGTTATAAAAATTATGTTTGATAAATCAAAGATCAAAGAGTGTTAACACTTTGCTAACACTCTTGAAGATATCTCTTAATTATTTTGTTCAATATACTCTTCATAATTCCCATGAAAATCTACTACTTCTCCATCAGGTTTTAGCTCTATAATTCTGTTTGCGAAAGAGTCTATTAGTTCTCTATCGTGCGTAACACAAATCACATTTCCTTCATAATTATACAAAGCCTCTCCAAGAGCTACGATAGCCTCAAGATCAAGGTGATTGTCCGGCTCATCAAAGATCAAAAAGTTGGCACTGTCCATCATCATCTTACTCATCATCAAACGATGCTTTTCGCCACCTGAGAGTGCATCTACACTTTTTTCTTGATCCTCTCCCGTAAAGAGCATTCTACCAAGACATTTTCTAATCTCATCGATATGCCACTTGGCATCGTGTCCTTGTATCCAGGTATAAAGGTTCATTTCTCCTTTGACGATATCGGTTGTGTTTTGAGGAAAATAGCTTCTAAATACAGTATCTCCCCAATCAACACTCCCACTGTCTGGTACCAAGTTTTGTGTGATTATTTCAAGTAGAGTTGTTTTACCCATTCCATTGGTACCAATCAAGGCGATTTTTTCTCCTTTTTCTACTTTGAGGTTAAAATCTTCAAATACTTTAAGATCATCATAGCTTTTTGAGACTCCCTCTACTTTCAAAACCTCTTTACCGATCTCACGACAAGGTTTGAACATGATGCTTGGATCTCTTCTGCTTGAGACTTGGATCTTCCCAAGATCGAGTTTTTCAAGCTGTTTTTGACGACTGGTAGCCTGTTTTGCTTTTGAGGCATTGGCAGAAAATCGTCTGATAAAGTTTTCTAGTTGCTCTTTCTCTTTTAGCTTTTTGTTTCTATCTGCTTCTTGCTGTTTTGCTATTAAGTTTGCAGCGATATACCACTCATCGTAATTGCCCGTAAACTCTCTTATAGTAGAAAAATCAAGATCGAGTATAGTAGTAACGACATTATTTAAAAAGTGCCTGTCGTGAGAGATGACTATCATCGTTCCGTCGTGTCTTTTTAGCTCATTTTCAAGCCATGCAATTGTGCTGATATCAAGGTTGTTTGTTGGCTCATCAAGAAGCAGGACATCAGGTTTTGGGAAAAGCACTTGAGCTAGGAGGATCTTAAACTTATCGCCACCTGTTAGTGAACTCATCTTCTCTTCATGCATGGATGCAGGAAATCCAAGAGCTTCAAGAAGTTTTTCTATATGAACATCAGACTCATAGGTAGGATCCTCTTCGGCACAGATCATTTCAAGCTCACCAAGACGATTGTTTACCGCCTCATCTTCAAAATCACCCTCCATATAGAGCTTCTCTTTCTCTTTTTGTGCATCATAGAGTCTTTTGTTTGCATACAAAACCGCATCTTTTAGGGTAAAATCCTCAAAGGCATATTGGTTTTGGCTCAAAACCCCCATTCTTAGACCGTTTTGAAGCACTACTTCACCGCTTGTTGGCTCAATTTCACCTGCTAGGATTTTTAAAAATGTACTTTTTCCCGCTCCATTTGCACCGATAAGCCCATATCTCTTACCCTTGACAAACTCCATTGTGATGTTGTCAAAGAGGACTCTTTTGCCGTATCTTTGTGTGATATTTATCGCTTTTAACATCTACTCTTCCAATAACTTTTCAATATTTTCAATAGGTCTGCCTACAACTGCTTTATCGCCCTTTATCACTATAGGTCTCTCTATGAGTCTAGGGTGTTTTACCATCGCTTCTATGAGCTTCTCTTCGTCAGTTTCATCTTTTAACCCAAGCTCTTTGTAGATCTCCTCTTTGGCTCTCATCAGCTCTCTTGCCGAGGAAAACCCTAGCATTTTTAAAAGCTCTTTTAACTCCTCAATGCTAGGTGGAGTATCGAGATACTTTATGATTTCAAAATCCTCTTTTTTTTCTTCAAGTAGTGAAAGAGCATTTCTTGATTTGCTACACCTTGGATTGTGCCAAATTTTTAGTTTTGACATTTGATTTCCTTAAGCTATAAATTTTATTGTGAGAGTTTACTCAAATTGTTTTTAGAGGTGCCTTTAAGTTTAGCTACTAAGCTATTATTTGTTAAAATGATGCAAGATGATTAAACAAAAAGGGATTTATTGGAAGAGATAGTTATCGGTTACAAGAAAGACGGTATCGTTTATGATACGCAAAGTGCCCAAAATTTGGGAGAAGATGGAGAGAAGATATATTTTGACAATTCGCCTGAAGCACTGGATATTATCAGGCATTCTACTGCACACTTAATGGCTCAAGCTATCAAAGGGCTATACCCTGATGCCAAATTTTTTGTCGGTCCAAATGTTGAAGATGGATTTTATTACGATTTTAAAACTTCAGAAAAGATCAGTGATGCTGATTTGAAAAAAATCGAAAAAAAGATGAAAGAGTTAGTCAAAAAAAAGTTTGACATTCAAAAAAATTCTTACACTAAAGACGAGATAAACCAAAAATTTGCAGATGACGAACTAAAACAAGCAGTTCTCTCCCGCATAGAAGATGATACTCTTACTACATACAAACAGGGTGATTTTGAGGATCTTTGCAGGGGACCGCATGTCCCAAATACCAAGCTTTTACACAATTTTAAGCTAACAAAGATTGCTGGTGCTTATCTTGGCGGTGATGAAAAGAATGAGATGCTAACCCGTATCTATGGTACCGCTTTTGCAGACAAAGAGAGTCTTAAAGATTATCTTCAAATGATAGAAGAGGCAAAAAAGAGAGATCACAGGAAACTGGGCAATGATCTTAAACTCTTCACTTTTGATGAGAGCATAGGGGCAGGTTTGCCGCTTTGGCTGCCAAATGGTGCTAGACTTAGAAGTAAACTCGAATACCTTCTATATAAAGCCCATAGAAAAAGAGGATATCAGCCAGTTCGAGGTCCCGAACTTTTAAAGAGTGAGGCATGGAAAATAAGCGGTCACTATCAAAACTATGGTGAAAATATGTATTTTACCAAAATCAACGAAGGTGATGATGAGAATCCAAAAGTGGTAGAGTATGGTATAAAGCCGATGAATTGTGTAGGGCATATCAAAATCTATCAGAGTGAGCTTAGAAGTTACCGTGATTTGCCACTGAAGTTTTTTGAGTACGGAGTGGTACACAGGCATGAGATGAGTGGAGCATTGCATGGATTGTTTCGTGTGAGAGAGTTTACTCAAGATGATGCTCATATATACTGCACTACTTCCCAGATAAAAGAGAATGTCTTGGAAGTTTTGGGCTTTGTAGATGATATCATGAAGAGTTTTGATTTTGAATATGAGCTTGAGATATCAACAAAACCGGAAAAAGCGATAGGCAGTGATGAGATTTGGGAGAGTGCTACACAGGGACTAAAAGATGCACTTGATGGAAGTGGTCTGGAGTATGGTATCGATGAGGGTGGAGGAGCATTTTATGGTCCTAAAATCGATATCAAGATCAAAGACTCTCTAAAAAGAAAATGGCAGTGTGGTACCATTCAGGTAGATTTTAATCTGCCGGAACGCTTTTTGCTAGAATACACCAACGAGAACAATGAAAAATCGCAACCGGTGATGATTCACAGAGCGATTTTGGGATCGTTTGAGAGATTTATCGGTATTCTCATTGAGCATACTGCCGGAGAGTTGCCGTTTTTTATCGCTCCTACTCAGGTGATAATTGTTCCTATTGCGGATTCTCATCTTGAGTATGCCAAGAAGATCGCAGATGATCTTGTTTTTATGGAGATAGATTGTGAAATCTCATCTAAAAATGAGAGTCTAAACAAACGGATCAGAACGGCTGAAAAGCAGAGAGTTCCGATGATTTTGGTACTGGGAGATGAAGAGGTCAAAAACCAGACAGTTGCACTTAGAGACAGAAGAAAAAGAGAGCAACACAATATGAAAAGAGATGATTTTTATAAACTAATAAAGGAGAAAATGGATGAGGTACACTTTTGAAAGATAGAAGAAACGACAAAGACAGGGGTAGAAGAAAAAAGGATCAAACTATTTTAAATAGTGATGTTTTGAGGATTGATGAAGTCAGGTGCATGGAAGAAGATGGCACTCAGCACGGAATCATCTCTTCAAGAGAAGCTCTTGAAATTGCAGAGAGCAAAGGTTTGGATTTGGTACTGATTGCACCTGATGCAAAGCCGCCTGTTGCCAAGATTATGGATTATGGTAAGTTTAAGTACCAAGCTGAAAAGAAGAAGAAAGAGGCAAAAAAGAAACAGAAGAAGATCGAAGTCAAAGAGATCAAGCTTTCAGTCAAAATCGCCGATAACGATATCAATTATAAAGTAAAACATGCAAGAGAGTTCTTGGAGTCTGGCAAACATGTAAAGTTCAGAGTCTTTTTAAGAGGTCGTGAAATGCAAAATCCACAAGCCGGAGTAGAGGTGCTAAACCGTGTCTGGCCGATGGTAGAAGATATCGCTACCAAAGAGCATGAACCAAAATTTGAGGGAAGATATGTAAATATGTACACAGTCCCAAAAAAAGATAAAGAGAAGTAAGACTTCTTTTTATCTCCACACATTCTAAAAATTTTCTACTAAACTACCAAATAATTATAAAACAATTGCCCTATGTGGCGATATTGTAAAGAAGAATATATCACAAGGACAAATAATGTTTAAAAATATGTCGATTGGTAAAAAAGTATATATACCGCTAATTGTTTCTATTGTCATAGGAATTGTAGTTGTTTTTACAAATTACTATTACTCCATGGGTGAAATGAGAGAACAGTTACTAAGCAAACAAGAAAAAATTTTTAAATCTTTTTATAATGAAGCAATAAAAGAGAAAGAGAATATCGGTATAACAAATGCTATAAATTTAGCTCACAATTATGATGTGATCAGTGGACTTAAAAACAGTGACCGATCTTTGGCTTTAAAGGGATTAAAAAACCTTTCAAATGAGTTTAAACAATATACAAACTACAAAAATATAAAAATCCATATCCATGATGCAAATATACACAGCTTTTTAAGAGCATGGAAGCCAGATAAATATGGTGATAATTTAAGCTCATTTAGACATACAATAGTCAGTGTCAAAAAGAGCAAAAAACCTTTGGTTGCTATTGAACTGGGTCGAGCCGGTTTGGTTTTGAGAGGAATTTCTCCTATATTTGATGATGGGAACTATTTGGGTTCTGTTGAGTTTATGCAAGGATTAAACTCTATAGTTAAAAAGGCTAAAAAAAATGTCGGTTATGAAGTGGCTATTGTTATGAAAGATGATTTTTTATCTGTGGCAACTCTACTAAAAGATAAACCTAAAGTCGGTAAAGGATATACCTTGGCGGTTAAGCCATCTGTTGTAAAAAAAGATTTTTTAGATGATGCATCAAAGATTGATATTAAGAATATTAATGATTTACATAAAGGAGCAAACTATTATATAGCTTCACAACCTATAAAAGATTTTAACGGTAATGTTGTAGGGTATGCTCTTGTAGGAAATAAAATATCAAATGTTGAAGCTATCATATCAAAGAGTAAAGATGCACTCTTAAGACAGTTATATATTATGATGATTCTTGATGTTATAATTTTGCTTTTCTTAATGGCCGTTATTAAACATGCAGTTGTCAAACCTATCCAAAAATTTGATGAAATGGCTGAAGAACTTGCTGTGGGTGATGCAGATCTTAGCAAGAGACTTCCTGTATTATCCAATGATGAGATTGGTAGTGCAGCATCAAGCTTTAATAAATTTATAGAAAAAGTTGAATCAATGGCAAAAGAGCAAGAAAAAGTTGCACAAGAGGCTCTAATAGCTCAAGAGAACTCAAAAAAACAACTCGAACAGACAAAATTGCATCTGGCACTTTCAAATGAGATGATTACAGGTTCTATCTCTAATGCAAACAATCTAAATGAGAGTATGTCAAATAGTGTTTCTGATATTGAGATAGTAAACAGACTCAACTTAGAAACCGAATCAGTGATAAATAATCTAAAAAAATCAACTGAAAATATCACTCATAGTATATCAACAATCTCAGAGATGATAAATGGCTCAAGAGATTCTGTTGAAGAGCTAAACAGTAATGTCGAAGAGATATACTCAGTAATAAATCTTATCAAAGATATCTCTGATCAAACAAATCTTTTAGCTTTAAATGCAGCGATTGAAGCAGCAAGAGCAGGGGAGCACGGAAGAGGTTTTGCTGTAGTAGCAGATGAGGTAAGACAGTTGGCAGAGAGAACACAAAAGGCTACAAATGAGGTAGAGATCAATATAAATTCCTTGAAGCAAACTTCACTCGCAATTGCAGATAATAGCCAAACTATAGAACAAGAGACATTCTCATCACAAGAGAAGCTAAATCACTTTGTCGAAGCCTTTAATCAGCTTGTTGATAATGCTGAAAGTATATCTGAGAAAAATAGAGAGTTGGGAGATGAGCTTTTTGTAAATATGGCAAAATTGGATCATATGATATTTAAAAACAGAGCTTATGATGCCATTTTTGAAGAAAAATCTTTTGAGGATTTAAAGATATCCGATGAAGATGGGCTCATGAAATTACTTCAAAAAGATAAACAAAAACTATCCGAAGAGAAGAGACACGGTTTAAAAGTGATATCAAATACAAATACAATAATACATAAAAATATCGAAGATGTTATGAAAGTGTTAAAACAGAAGGAGAAAAACAGGAACAATAAAATTATAACACTGATGAAAGAGACAGAAAAAGAGTCACAAAAACTTTTTGAAGAGATGGACTCTTTAGTATAAATAGTATAAGCTTTACAATGCCAAGATGGAACCTTGATTGTTTTATCTTGGCAATTGAAGGATTTCAAACCAGCCCATATCGGTTTTGTACTTTCAGAAAAATTTCTCTTTATAAATCCTACTAATCATAATTATCAAAAATATAAATAACAAAAAAGTAACTTTTTTTTACTATACTATTCATTCATAAGTTAATTACTGAATTTAACTAATAATAATCATAAGGAGATAGTATGAAAAGAAGGTTGCCATGGTGGGCAGGTGGAATATTGATGGCTATTTTACTGCTCTTTACTTTTTCGATTTTTGGAGCGGACAGACCGCTTGGTGCATCAACATATGTGCCATATTTTGCAGGTTTATTGTTTGATCTTGATCCGCAAAAATTTGTCTATTTACAAGAGATCAAAAACCCAGGAGCTTGGGAAGGTGTGATGCTTCTTGGTGCACTTTTTGGCGGTTTTGTCACATCTGTTTTTATCACAAAGAGTTTTAGACTCTCATTGGTACCAACCGCATGGAAAAAGTATAAAAACAACTCTGTTTCAAGCAGACTAAGATGGAGTTTTTTTGCAGGATTTTTGATGATAATCGGAGCTAGAATGGCTGGAGGATGCACAAGCGGACACTTTTTGTCAGGCATGAGTCAAGTAGCTATCTCATCTATGATTTTTGGTGCTGTTGTGATGATCTCACTTGTAGTAACCGGAAAGATTTTTTATAACACAAAAGGAAAATAGTATGTTTGAAAGAGTTGAAAATATGTTTGCTACAGCAGCACACCAAGGACATGGAACATTGGTTGTTATTTTTATCATAGGTATCTTCTTTGGAGCAATCATCCAGTATAGCAGGGTTGATAAATTTGAGAAGATTGCAGGATTTGCGATGCTAAAAGACACAATAGTACCAAAGATGCTTTTTTTGGCGGTAGGACTTGCCAGTATCGGGCTATATTTTATGGTGAAGTTTGGGTATGCACACTATCACATCAAGCCTATCATGCTTGGAGGATTGATAGTTGGAGGGGCTCTTTTTGGGATATCTATGGCAATTTTGGGCAAATGTCCAGGTACTGGTCCTATATCCATAGCTGAGGGTAGAATAGATGTTTTGGTAGGTGCTATTGGAGGGTTGCTAGGAGGGTATATATTTGACATTAAATATGACTTTTTCAAAAAGATAATGGGAGATAACCTAGGGAAAACCACTCTTCTTGATATCTTTAAGGGTAATGAAGACTGGGTAATATTGATATTTGGTATAGCACTTGTAGTGATCAGTATCTTGATACCTAAAATGGAACTTTTAGATGAAGGTGATTTGGCTCTTTTGGATAAAGAGGAGGAGATGTTGATCAGAAAAGCGGCTCTTAGGAAGGTTGATTAAGATTAAAATCAACTAAAAAAGATATAATAAGCCCCTTAAAATCTAAGTTAAGTGGATTTTAAATCTATAAAAAGGAACAGTTTATGCCAAAAATGAAAACCCATAGAGGTGCGGCGAAGCGTTTTAAACCGAAAAAGAACGGTTCGATCAAAAGAGGATCAGCTTATAGAAGCCACATCCTTACAAAAAAAGATCAAAAAAGAAAACGAAACTTAAGAGCACCTAAAGTTGTCGATAAGACAAATGTTCAGCAGGTTAAAACACTGCTTGGAGAGTAAGTAAAGTCGGAGTATTTCTCCCTATTCCCCCTCCTAAAAACAGGGCAAGTTCGCAAAAGCGACACCAAATAAAGGTCAAGGAAACACTATGAGAGTTAAAACAGGATTTGTCAGAAGAAGAAGACACAAAAGACTTCTAAAACAAGCTAAAGGTTTCTACAGCGGTAGGAGAAAACATTTTAGAAAAGCTAAAGAACAGCTTGAAAGATCATTAGTCTATGCATATAGAGATAGACGAAACAAAAAAAGAGATTTTAGAAAACT
>QNZU01000003.1 GCA_003978405.1 Sulfurospirillum sp. | reverse complement strand
ACATTATATGATCCTGCACCACTTCTTAGTTTAAACACCTTTGGAAAACTTGTGTTTTCAATCCACTTTTTTGCCCTATCTTTTTCATAAAATACATAACTTTTTACCATCGGTGCATCGATCGATTCAAGTAGATACTTTTGCCCTACTTTATCATCATAATGCCAAGAAGTATTGACATCTGGGTAGATGACAAAACCGTCACAATCAAGTACTTCAGTTAATCCCTTAGCAAATAATAGTGCCTTATAATCAAGCTGATCCCAATGCCACAATAGTGCATCAAAATCTTTTAATTTCTCTATAATATCACTATCATAGCAGTTTACTATCTCATAATCGATATTGTTGTTTTGACAATACTCTATCCATTTTGGTGCATATGAATCCTCGACTCTCTCTTTTGTAAAATGAATTGCTATTTTCATCAACTACTTTATCTCTTTTTGATCAATAACTGCTGGAAATTTTGCATTTGCTTTAACTGAAATTGGACCTAAAAATATATCTTTTGCACCGATTGCTATCTCAATCGCTTTGATGGCAAAAAAAGTCCCAGTCATAGTAACAGCTGGTCCCCAGTTGGTTCCTTGAACCAAATACTCTCTTCCATCTGCATAATCTTCAAAAAAACCTTCAGGAGGTTCATTCTCACTCAAAAGCAGTTTATGAGCATATTTTGATTTAAATAATCTGCTGTAAATCTCATTAAACTCTTCATGAACTTTTTTATCTTTGGCTTTAAAATCCTCTTCACTAAGTTCTTCAAGTGGTTTTGAGGCAGTAGGTGAGTTTTCATCCTCTTCTCTGGTACTTACATTCTCATCTCTGTAATCCCACAAATTTGCTTTGGCTCCAAATGTAAACTCTGGTATTGTGTGTGCTCTTGAGATAACTGGAACTCTGTATTTTTTAGCAAATCTATGAAGTGGATAGTGTGCAGCTTTGTTATCGGATGCATCAATAATAATATCAACATCTTTGACTATCTCCTTTGCATTATCTTTGTTTATGCCTTCAGGATAAGTTTTGATATCGCAAAATGGATTTACATCCAAAAGTCTTTTTTTACCAGCTTCAACTTTTTTCTGACCAATAGTGGAGATAGTACAAAAGTGTTGTCTATTTATATTTGTCATCTCAAAAATATCTGGATCAACCAAAGTCAGATTTTTCACTCCACCTCTAACTAACTGTTCAGATGCGATACCTCCGGTACCTCCAACTCCAATGACTGCAATTTTTACATTCATTATCTTTTTCTTCTCTTCTTCGGTAAAAATCATTGATGATCTAAACCAAAGCTTCTCATAAAACTCTTCTTCACTGATATTAATATTTTTTGACATTTGCTCTACCTGAATTTATTATTATGTATAAATATAGTATATTACTAACAACAAAACAAATTAAGGTAAAATAAATTTGTCAAAATTCTTATTTAAGTTACTTTTTGTAACAAAATTAGCATCAAAGGATGTGAATTGAAAATAAAAGCTTCTCAAGTAAAAATATCTATTATCTTTGATAATATCTGTTCTTCTAACGATAATAAATGTACTTCATTGTGGGGATTTAGTGCCTATATTCAAACTCCTAATCATACAATTTTATTTGATACAGGAAGTAATGGAAGGGTTCTTTTAAAAAATTTAAAAAACAAATTTTTAGATATTAATAAAATTGATACGGTATTTCTTTCACACGCTCACTGGGATCATATCGGTGGTTTGGATTCAGTTATTGAGGTAAATCCAAATATTGAACTATATCTAACCAATGCTCTATCAAAAAACTTCATTAAAGATTATCAAAACCAAACAGACAAAGTTCTACTCATAGAAGATAAAATAACACAGTTAAAAGATCACATATACTCCTCCGGAGCCAGTAAAGAGAGCTTGGAACAATCTATGTTTATTGATACAGAAGATGGAATCATCATAATCTTTGGATGTGCTCATAGCGGTGTCGCCAAAATTACAAAGATGGCAAATGAATTTTTCAACAAAGATATTCTCTTGCTTGTAGGCGGATTTCATCTGGCAAACAAAAGTGAAGAGACTATTTTAGAGTTGATCGATGTTCTAAATCAAACCAATACAAAATATATTGCACCTTCTCACTGCACAGGAGAGAGGGCAAAAGATATCTTCAAAAAAGAATTAAAAGAGAGATTCATAGAGGCAGAAGTAGGATTGGATATATCCTTTAAGGATGATAAAATCATTACTTCTTTGTAGATAATTTTTTTAGTTTCTTATCTATAAACAGTATACTGTAAACATTAAACATAACTGCCACAAAGACATACAATCCAATTGATATCAAATATGAATGAAAAAAGTAATATCCTATAAAGAGTGCTAATACCTTAAAAAAGAAGTGCAAAATTTGTATATATAGTTGAACCTTTTGAAGTTGAAGGATATTAAATGTCATAGTTGAAGGAGGATTAATAAATGCAAATAGAGCCGTAAACACTAAAATCCTAGAAATCATACCTGCATTTTGCCACTCCTGTCCAAACAAAATGGCAAAAATTTCATTTCCAAAAAGAAGCACTACAAAAAAAGGTATGATAAATATCTTTAAAAGTCCAAACATTGTCTTTAGATAAATACCCCTGATATCCTCTTTTTTTGCAAACATTTTTGAGGCTTTTTGATAATATACACTTCTAACCGAACCAGAAACTAAAGTTGTTGGTACCATAAGCATTCTAAAAGCCAGTGCATAATATCCAACAATGTCCGAAGAGAAAAGTAAAGGAAATAAAAAAATCGGTAAATTTTGGGAAAGATAGTTAATCAAAGTAGAGGCTGTTAGAAATTTTGGGAAATGCTCATGTCTTTTTAGATTGGTTTTGATCCTTCGTTTTGAAATATGTTTTAAAGTTAGTGTCTCTTTTTTTATATGAGTTTTAATTAAAAACAAAATACCTAGAAAATCTGAAAAAAGTTTTGAGAAAATCAATCCGTTAAAATTCAAAATATATTTTGAAAATATCTGCAAAGAAACAGTACCACTTGCACTTATGATTTTTGAAATGGACATCTGTTTATATACTTCAACTCTGTTTGAGTAACTCTCAAATATCTGTCCCAAACCAAAAACAGCTATTGCTACAGGTAAAAGATATATATAGATTGAGTGATTGTCAAAAAACTTTAAAAACCAATCATAAAATATAAAAACAGTTATGATAGATATACATACTACTACAAATAAAATAATCAATGATAAAAACAGTATTGCTCTGGCATCTGTATTTGATTTGGGTAGGAGTATTGCTTGTTCATATTTCAAACTTGATATTAAACCCACTGCCATTGTCATTGAAAAAAATAGAGAATAAAATCCAAACTCTTCTGGTGTATACAATCTTGTGATAACAGGTATAAATGCAAATGTTATCACTTGAGCCATGATTGAACCAGAAAGTAGAGTAATGATTTGCAAAATATATCTGTTTTGTTTTATTCTCTCAAAAATATTTATACTATATCCTTATTTTTTGTCATACTATGATAAAACAATAGCAAAAGAAAATAATAAATCCAAATTTAAATATAAATCTTAGTTTAATATAGTTGTATATGAGAAAACTTTACACATATTTGATTTGGTACCAGATACTTACCATCCTAATATCAAAAATATCGCAGCAATAAAATAGTCCAATACAAAAACAATTACTGCGGAATTGACGACTGCCTGAGTTGTAGCCCTTCCAACACCTCTAGCGCCTCCTCTTGTATTGTAACCTATATAGGTACCAATAGACCCCACATAAAAACCAAAAATCAACCCCTTTGCAATACCTGTGAAGATATCACTTAAAGAGATATAGATATTGATTGTATTTAGATACTCACTCGGATTTACCCCTAACATATATACTGAAGTAAAATATGCACTGATATTGCCTAAAAAATCAAAGAGTATCACAAGAATTGGCAAAGAGATAGTAGTAGCAATAATTCTTGGTACCAAAAGATACTTTCTTGAATCCACTGCCAATGTATCAAGGGCATCAATCTGCTCTGTTACTCTCATACTGCCAAGTTCTGCTGCAATAGCAGAAATTGCCCTTGAGGTAAGCATCAAGCCAGAGAAAACCGGTCCTAGCTCTCTTGTGATTGATATAAATATAGGAAAACCCATAAGATTTTCAGCTCCAAACTGATGAAACCCCTGATACAATTGAACTGATGAAACCATTCCAGTAAAAATACCAGTGAGTGCAATAACACCAATAGAGCCAACCCCTACGATAACCATCTGCTCAAAAATCTCTTTCATTCTAAATGGAGGAGATAAAGAGAGTTTGATCATCTGCATTTGATAGATTGTAAATTTTCCAAGATTGCCAAGCATTTGGATAAAAAGAAAAAATAATTTACCTAAATATCCAAAAATTGTAGTCATTATGCCCATAAATACCCTAAAAATAGTAAATTTTGAAAAAATAAATATAACTTTGTATAAAAAAACTAAACTTTTACAAAATCTTACCGATATAGTTTGTAAGTTGCCAAATCTGCATTTTTGGCATATCATAACACAAGGAAGGGAAATCATGGCTGAAGCAGTAGAAACACAAGAGGTCAAGGAAGAGAAAAAAGGTGGATCAAATATCATTCTTATTGTAATCGTATCACTACTTTTTGTTTTGGTAATTGGTGGTGCGGCAATGGCATATTTTATGCTAAAGAGTGATTCAGAGGTAATTGATGAAGCTAACAAAGCTACAAGCAATATGCAGGCAAAACAGATCAATTCTTCATCGAGTTCAAAAAGCCAAAGAGTTACAAATTATGCAAAAATTGGACCTATGTATCCTATGGATCAGTTTATCGTCAATCTCTATAATGAAGGAAGTAGCAGATATTTAAAAACTACTATCAATTTTGAACTATCTTTGCCTGAACTTAGTTCTGAGATGGATACAAAAAAACCTCTTATCAGAGATATTGTTATTAAAACTTTGTCAGCAAAAACTTATGAAGAGATAAGTACAATCAGAGGAAAAGAAAATCTCAAAGATGAGATTGTCTCAAAGGTCAATCAGGTGCTAACAGATGGCAAAGTTAATAATATCTTTTTTACGGATTTTGTTATCCAATGATAGGTATTGATATTGCAAAAATATCACGATTTGAAAAATTCTTTGAAAAAAAGAGTTTGTTGAGTAAGTTTTTAAGCGAGGAGGAGATTCTCCTTGTCAAATCTACTCAAAATGTCGCCTCTTTGTTTGCTTCCAAAGAGGCAATCTCCAAAGCTTTGGGAGTAGGCATAGGAAAGCACTGCACTTTTAAGGATATTCGTATTCATAAAGACTCTCTTGGTGCTCCATATTTTACTCTCTCAAAGCATATTATTCAAACTTACAACATCACTGAGACTTCACTAAGTATTACCCACGATGGAGAGTATGCCATCGCTGTTGCTGTCATTGGTACCGAAAAAGAGCCTAAAAGAGAGCTTTGGCACTAATTTTTTGTCCAATAAATTTAATAATTTATTTATATAGAATAAATAATTTTAACTCCTATCATAATATCAATTTTTAGACTCTTTTTTACTTCATTAACGAGCAATTATGACGATATATCTATAGCTTATTATTAAGAAGGAAAATTTATGCACACTCAAGAAAAAAAGATTCTTCCGATATTTATAGCAGTAGTTACATTGCTTGCTATAGGTGCTGTAGCTGAGAGTATAGTCTCAGTCAAAAACAGACTGTTTTCTTTTAGCTTCCAAAGGGATAGATCCTCAGAAAAAGTTGCAAACACTGCTAAAGCAACTCTCTAGTCTTATTTAATTCTTACTTATTCTAGCTAAGTAAGAATTAAATAATTTCTTATCAAATTTTCTCTCTAATTAAAATAATTTATTTTCTAATAAGATAAATTCAATATACTTACGATTATCTAAGAATTGAGGTTATTTTATTATGATTAGTAGCTATAAGAAATTGTTAAATACTATTTATCTAATATCGTTGATGGTTATTGTAATAGCTTTACTAATCATTCAAAGCACCAAAGATATAATAGTAGCTTCATTAAACAAAACTGCCCCTAAGAAGAAAAAAGGCATAAAGCAGTCTCCTCATGCAAGAAAACGGTCACAAGAGGGCATATCTAAGCAAACATAGATTAGAATATCTAGCTAAAATATCTCAAGAAGAGGATACCCCTTATGTCTGATCGCTGTAAAAAAGTCTATATAACAACCCCGATATATTATGTAAATGATGTGCCTCATATAGGACATGCATATACTACCATCATAGCTGATACTCTAGCAAGATACTCAAGACTCAAAGGATATGAAACTTTTTTTTTAACCGGTACTGACGAACATGGTCAAAAGATTCAAGAAGCAGCCCAAAAAAGAGGTAAATCACCACAAGAGTATGCCGATGAGATCAGTGCAAAATTCAAAGCATTGTGGGATGAGTTTGAAATAAGTTACGATCGTTTTATCAAAACAACCGAAGAAGACCACAAAATCGGTGTCCAAAAAGCTTTTGAAGTGATGTATCAAAACGGTGATATATACAAAGATCACTATGAGGGGTACTACTGTGTCAGCTGCGAAACATTCTTTACTCAGACAAATCTCATTGAGGGAGGATTTTGTCCAGATTGTGGTAAAGAGACGACTCTTGTTAAAGAGGAGAGTTATTTTTTCAGACTCTCAAAATATCAAGACAAACTGTTAAAATGGTATGAAGATGATGAGAACTGCATTCTGCCAAAAGGTAAAAAAAACGAGGTAATTAACTTCGTAAAACAGGGACTCAATGATCTCTCAATCACAAGAACCAGTTTTGACTGGGGTATAAAACTTCCAAAATCTATGAATGACCCAAAACATGTGATGTATGTCTGGCTTGATGCTTTGATGAATTATATCACTGCTCTTGGATATGGTAAAGATGAAAAACTGATGGAGTTTTGGCACAATACTACCCATTTGGTAGGTAAAGATATTCTTAGATTTCATGCAATCTACTGGCCGGCATTTTTGATGAGTTTGGGACTTGATATGCCAAAACATATTGCAGCTCATGGCTGGTGGACTAGAAATGGTGAGAAGATGAGCAAATCTAAAGGCAATGTTGTAGATCCAAAAGAGGTAGCTGATGCCTATGGGCTTGAGAGTTTTCGCTACTTTATGTTAAGAGAAGTGCCGTTTGGTCAAGATGGTGACTTCTCCCAAAAAGCACTGATTGACAGAATAAACTCAGATTTGGGAAATGATCTTGGTAATCTTCTAAACAGAATCATAGGAATGAGCGGAAAATATAGTGATCATTATATAGATAGCAAAGATGTCCAACAGTTTCATGCAAAAGAGCTAAACAGTGCTTGGGAAATTCTAAAAAACATTGAGCAATATATCTACTCCATGCAACTAAATCGTTATCTTGAAGAACTTTGGAAAGTCTTGACAATTGCAAATCAAGCAATCGCTGTTTATGAACCTTGGAATATGGTTAAAGAGGGAAAAGACAAAGAAGCTATGGCATTAGTAGCACTTGTAGCAAATCTTCTTGCAAAAGTCTCTATATTGCTTCATCCTGTTATGCCAAAAACCACGCAGAAGATAGCCTCATCACTGGGATTTAAAATTGATACAAAAAGCTATATAAAGCTTTATAAAGAGAACTCTCTTTTAGAACCATTTACAATCCAAAAAACACCTGCTCTGTTTCCAAAAATAGAAAAAGAGCTACTTGAAGTAAAAAGCCCTCAAGAACCCAAAAAAGAGGAACAAAAGAGTGATGGTCTTATCACAATAGATCAATTTTTTCAAACCAAACTCAAGATTGGTACCATTATAGAAGCAAAAGAGGTTAAAAAGAGCGATCGGTTACTTCAACTTAAAGTTGATTTGGGAGAGGATGAACCAAGACAGATCATTGCTGGTATCAAAGAGTATTACAAGCCATCAGATCTGATAGATACTCAAGTTTGTGTAGTTTCCAATCTAAAACCTGCAAAGATAATGGGAATGCTTAGCGAGGGAATGCTTCTGGCTGCCAAAGATGAAGATGGATTGTCTCTTGTTAGACCAGAATTTAAAAAAAGGAGTGGTACACCTATTAAATGAGTCTGGATAATTTCATACAGGTCATAGGTGGTCAACTTCTAAATACTCCATGTATTAGTAGCTTTAATTATATACAAGATTGTGTTTCGCATATCAGCAGAGGTGATCTTTTTATTGCAAAAAATCAATCAGATATAAAAGTGGCGGTTGAAAATGGTGCTTATGCAATACTGAGTGATTTCAAGCCTGAAATTATCGACAAAGAGATCGCATGGATTTTGGTCGATGATTTGGATAAAGCCATTAAAAAACTAATCAGATATACACTCATAAAAACAGATATAGAGTTTTTTTATCTAAAGAGTGTTGAGTTTGAGATTGCTTTAGGAATTAATAAGGATGAAAGGGTATATTTTCTATCAGAAAATCTTCTAAAATGCTATAAGGATATCACAAACAACAGATATAAACTACTTTTTATAATATCAGATGATAATAAATTGCTAAATGATATATATCCAAATTTCAACACTTCAAAAGAGTACTCATTTGATATAAAAATCATCTCCAAAAGGCTATTTAGTACCACACTAGTATATAAAAAGCACTATTTTGAACAGATTAAAATATCCTCACTTTTTTTAACTGAATTAAACAGCGTTTTAAATTTTTTTGATGATCATGAGATAGAGTATGATCTTTTCAAATATCAACCAAAATACCACTTCAAGCCACTCTTTCTTTCTAAAGAGTTAAAACCACTTGGATTTGGAGAGAGCCAAAGAGTCCTGATATGCGAAAAAGAAAAAAGTTTTTTAGATCGTGAGACTAAGTACCTCCAAAATGAGGCACCCTGGGCAAATATAAAAGTTATCAAAGCAAATCCTAATAAGAATATCAAACAAATTTTAGATGAGAGTTTACGATACTACCATTTTATACTCATTTATGGTAGTTGCGCAACAATACAACTTTATCTACATTCAGATAAAAAAGATACATGCAAAAAAAATCTATTTGACTAAAAGGCAACTTCATACCTATTAATTTTATTTTAATAAATTCAAACTATAATATTAATACTATACTTTAAGGAGTAATTTTAAAATTATGAATAGCGATGACTCGGGTAGTCGTATTAATTTACAAAGAAGAGATTTTTTTAGTAACTATTGGGATATATTAGGTGGAGTACTTTTTTTAGTTATAACTTTTATCTTTCATCAATTTGGCGATACAACAGTTAGTACTATCACATCTGCCATCGCTATCATACTCTTTTCTATAACCGTATCTGAAATAGCAGAGATTTTGGCAGAGAGATTGGGAGAGCCGTATGGGAGCTTTGTTCTTACTTTTAGTGCAGTAGCTGTGGAAATTTTACTTCTATTTAATATCATGCTTCAAAGTCAAGCTACTCCTGAGGCGATGGAGACAGTTAAGGGTGGTATCATTTCTGCAGTTATTGTAGATATGAATGTCCTTTTGGGTCTGGCTGTATTTATCGGAGGACTCTCATTTACCGAACAGCAACACAATGAAGACACTTCTAGTTCATACACAACAATCCTTTATGTTTCATCTTTGGCTCTTTTGGTACCAAGTATATTGGGGCATAGTAATCATCAGCTTGAAGTGGTTCAAAAAGCAAGTTATATTATCGGTGGATTACTCTTTTTCTTTTATCTTACAATTTTGATTTTTCAGACAAAAACTCATATTCATTTTTTCAAACAGACTGCAAGAAGTCGAATCTTTAGGTATAAAAAACAGTTAGATGAGAATAAACATCATCATGAAGAGGATAATTATATATTTGATAATTTCTCAACTGTTGCAAATTTTTTGGCAATGTTTATATTTATAGCACTAATTGGTATTATGGCCGAAATCTTTGCACATAATGGTATAATTTTATTTAAAGATCTTGGAATTTCAGCAGGTTTGGCGGGTCTTACAATCGCAGTGATATCAGTATCTCCAGAAATTTTTACAGCTGTAAAAGCAGCTAAAAATGATCAGATACAAAGAGTTGTAAATATCGCAATGGGTGCTTCTACAGTCTCCATATTGATCACAGTTCCTGCCCTTTTAATTTTAGGATACTATTCTAAAACAATGTTGACTCTAAGTTTTAACCCACTTGAGATAGGGGCACTGTTATTTACAATAATACTTGCTTGGAAAACCACAGATGATGGAGAGACAAACTATTTTGAAGGTATATCTCATCTGATGCTCTTTTTATGCTATGCAGTAATTGCCGGACTTTACTGATAAGGAATTTTATCCTTCTGCCCGGCATATTCAAAACCTTTTAATCTCAAACGACAACTGTCACAAACACCACAGGCAATATCACTGTTTTTGTAACATGACCAGGTATATTCAAGCGGAACATCAAGCTCAATTGATTCTTGGACAATCTGCTCCTTCTTTAGATGCACTAAAGGAGTTTTAATCTCTATTTTTGTTTCGGGTTTGGTACCAGAGTCTATCGCATCTTGAAGTTTTTTAATAAAATCTTCCCTACAATCTGGATATCCACTACTATCCTCTTCAACTACTCCTATATAAATAGCACTTGCTCCCTCCTTTTCGGCAATAGCGGCAGCAATTGAAAGAAAAATTCCATTTCTAAAAGGAACATATGTGATAGGAATGCCACTTTGAAGACCATTGGTTGGGATCTTAATACTCTCATCAGTCAAAGCAGAACCACCGATTTGACTAAAAAAATCTAGATCTAAAGAGTAGGATTTTACACATTTTAGCAACTCTGAGATATCAGAAAATGCTTTTTCTTCTCTTTTTTGTGTTCGTTGACCATAGTTAAAATGTAAAGCAACAATCTCATAGTTATCTCTTTTTTTAGCTATGTATGCAGCAAGGGTACTATCCATACCTCCACTCATAATACAAACTGCTTTTTGCATATTATTCCTTAATTAGTATTTATTTATAACTAATAATCTAAATTATTAGGATAATTTAAGTCTTAATTATGTATTATAAATCGTCTTTTAATTAGGACAAAAATTATGTTAATTAATTTAACTGATATTGCAGGAAGATATCTTTGCCTCCTTTATGTATCTTCCTGCTTATTTCTCTATCAAATTTTTACCTTATAATCTTAATCTTACAATAAGACTTAACTTAAATATCTTTAATTATGCCCTATTTCCTTTTACAAACTGTTTACTTTGGTAACAAATCTTTAAAAAAGTAATAAATTTATCACTTATATGTAAAGTATATATTACTTTTTATATTTATTTAGATAGTATTTACTATATTTATTTACTTTGATAAATTTATATTACTTATTTAGGAGTTTGAAATGAAATTTAAAGTTTTACTTGCATCTATCGTTGCAATGGGTTCTATTAGTTTAAGTGCTTATACATATGAGGTTCAACCATTAGTTGGTCAAAATTTTACAGAAGACAATTCCGCAGTTGATGATTCTACTGCATTTGGTTTAAGAATCAACAAATATATCTCGGAAGATAATGCCATTATGTTTGGTTATAGCAGAATTATTGATGCTGATTACAAAAAAAGTGTATTTATTAAAAATAGTAAAAGTTTAAGATCATGTGGAACTTGTGCACCTGTTTATGACAAATGCCAACCAAAAAATGGCGGAAACAGTAATTCAGCAGGATATAACAGTAATAGCGATGAAAACTCTGCACCTGCAACAAATCCAAATCAAGTACCACAAATTGATGAAAATTCAAATCAATCAGGTGTTGATACAGATAATTCTCAAAACCAAATGCCTTCAAACAGTTCACAAAACAACAATGAGCTTCAACCGCATCAGCCATTAGAAGGTAACCCGACTTTACCTAAAAAACCATCAA
>QNZU01000017.1 GCA_003978405.1 Sulfurospirillum sp. | reverse complement strand
AGGAGAGCCTATCGATCCTCCTGCTTGGAAGTGGTACTATGAGGTGGTAGGAGCTAAAAAAGCCTCTATCGTGGATACTTGGTGGCAAACTGAAACTGGAGGTCATATGATAAGCCCACTTCCAGGAGCTACACCGATAAAACCAGGATGTGCGACATTCCCACTTCCAGGAATCATGGCTGAAGTGATTGAGCAAGACGGAACTCCAACTCCTGTGGGAGAGAAGGGATTTTTGTGTATCACAAAACCTTGGCCTAGTATGATTAGAACAATTTGGGGTGATCCTGAAAGATTTAAAAAATCATACTTTGGAGATTGTAAAAAAGATGGAAAACCAGTCTATTTCTCAGGTGATGGAGCTATGATCGATGAGGATGGATATATCACCATAACCGGTAGAACAGATGATGTCATCAATGTATCAGGTCACAGAATAGGAACTGCAGAGATAGAATCGGCGATTAAGAAGATTGACTCAATAGCTGTTTCAGCAGTGGTTGGGAAACCTCATGATATCAAAGGTGAAGGGATCTTTGCCTATATCGTTTTAAAAGATCCAGATGCCGACCAAGAGGAGATGAAAATCAATATCAACCAAACTCTAAAAAGTGAGATCGGAGCTATCGCTCTATGTGATGAGATAGTATTCGTTCCAGATGTTCCAAAGACAAGAAGCGGGAAAATAATGAGAAGAATCCTAAGATCAATTGCAAAAGGTGAAGCCATCACTCAAGATACTTCAACACTTGAAGATCCTTCGATTGTGCCGACTATCGAGGGGATTGTCAGGGGGTAGCAGGTAATCCCCCTCCTTTTGTCTATGTTGAATTTAGAAAGTAAAAAATATGTTAAATAAAATTCGCACAATTGAGTATCTAAAGCTTGTCAAAACTTTTTTTAGGCATCTAATAATATCACTCATTTATGGAGAGTCTTTAAGTATCATTGCACAAGATTTTGGTATGCCACTTTGGATATGTAACTCTATACTGATTTTTATTATTATATTTATAACTTATATTGCCTACACAGAAGAGATCAATAGATACTACCCGTTTTCCAAACTAATTGTAGTAAACATTTTAGGATTGTTTTTATGGTTGATAGTGGCACTGACAAAGGTATATTTATTAAATATTTTTGCATTGATTATAGTCATATTTGCCATAAAATACAGATGTAGCAAATGTGTGGAGTTTAAGAGGTACTCTTTTGAGTGATATAGTAAAAAGATTAGAGGTTCTTTTGGAACTTGAAAAGTATCAAGAGATATTGACACTCTCTTATGATAATCTATATCGAAAAGAGGTTGAACAAAGTTCAATATACGAATACATCATCATAGCTCATTTGAATTTGGGAAATTATAAAAAAGCTATAGAAGTAATCGATGATGTTTTAGGTAAATATCCTCAAAAATCACAATATCTTTACTATAGATCATTGGCATACAACTCCATTTTGGATAATAAAAAGGCGATAAGTGATATACAAAATGCACTCACCCACGATCCAAATAATGCAGATTATTTATACCTTTTTGCAATATTACTTTTTATGCAAAACAGATTCATTGAATCAAAAAAACAGATAGAAAATGCCCTTAGCATCGATGCAAGAAAATCAGAGTATCATCTTCTACTTGCAAAAATATTGTATGAATTGGATGCAAAAAAAATTGCTTCCAATATAGTTGATGAAATACTATCCAAAGAACCTCATAATATTGAAGCACTTGAATTTAAACAAGAATTTTTCAGCAAAAATCTCATAGAAAAAAAAGATATCTTAAAACAACAACTTCTTTTAAAACCTCTTGATAAAAAAAGCCAAAGAGAGATCAAGTTTATTGAATTTTATTACAAATATTTACCATGGATTATGGGTCTATTTATAGCATTTTCATACTTGACATACTGGTACTTAGATCAGTTTTATTTTTTAAAAATATTTTTGTTGATAGGTTTTTTGATTATAGCAACTATCAGTTCAGTAGATTGGCGTTTAAATATACCTTTTATCGCTGTTGTAATAGGTTTTGGTATTTTTGCCGATATAAAGGATCAAAATATAAAAACTGAAGATTATCTTTATATCGTTGTTTTATCTATAGTGCTTCATTTTATATTTTTGTCTGTTTATAAACTGATAAAAAGGAGTTAAGTTATGGATGATAGATTGAAAAAGAGTCTAGTTAGTAGCAACGGTATCAAAATCTTTGAGCCGATGGATAAAAAGTATAATCTAACTTTTAAAGATGTCGGTGGTCTTGATGCACTTAAAAAAGAGGCAAATATAAAAATAATCCAACCATTTAAAAATCCGGAACTATTTAAGAAGTTTAACAAAACTGCCGGTGGCGGGATACTTATGTATGGTCCACCCGGATGCGGTAAAAGCTATTTTGCCCGTGCGATAGCCGGTGAATGTGGAGCAAAATTTTATAATGTGACTATAGAAGATATACTCGATATGTATGTGGGAGAGAGTGAAAAAAATATAAAAACTTTGTTTGATACAGTTCGAGCCAACCGTCCGGCAATAGTTTTCATAGATGAGATAGATGCTTTGGGTAGAAAACGCGAACTCTTAAGAAATAGCTCACTTACTACAACTATAAATGCTTTTTTGGCTCAAATGGATGGTGTTGAAAGTGACAATGAAAATATCCTAATAATCGGTGCTACAAATGCTCCTTGGGATGTAGATAGTGCATTTAAACGAACAGGAAGATTTGATAGAACTTTTTTCATACCACCCCCTGATCAAAGTGCAAGAGTTGAAATATTTAAATTAAATCTTCAAAATTTACCTATTGACTCCCTTGATTATTATCAGTTAGCCCTTGAGAGTAACGGTTTTAGCGGAGCTGATATCAAAGGTGTTGTTGAGAGAGTTTCAGAGATGGTCATAGAATCAATTCTTGAGAATAAAAATGATCAAAAAATAACACAAGAGCATCTACTTCAAATCATAAAAGATACAAAAAAAACAACTAAGGAGTGGTTTGGTATGGCAAAAAATGTTGTCGAATATGCAAACAGCAATGGTTTTTATGATGATTTAAAAGAGTATTTGAGTAGTAGTACCGCCACAAAACGAAAGTTGGGGTTTTTATAAGGAATAATCACATAGATTAGAAAACAAATCGCAATTCTCCCCCATAGCTCTTTATATCTTTATAATCTGCATTCTCTATAAGTTTACTTTTTTAACACATATTTGTTCCTGATTTAGCTTATGGGTGCCTCTAATAACTATATAAAGGAGATTATAAGATGATTTATATTATTATCATCTCATTGTTAAAATATAAGATAAATTTATTATAAGGAAACTAAAATGTTGCAAAAAATATTCTTAATTTTTATATTAATAATAACAAATCTACTTGGTAAAGATGCTATTAAACTTGAAGTACCTCCCTATTCTAATTCGCCTGTACATACAGGTATTAAAATAAAATTTGAAGAAAGTATGAAAAAAGGTGACAAAGTTATAGTAAATATTTACAATCAGCAAGCATTTGAATTGATCAATAACTCTTCAAATCCGATAAAATATATTAAAACATATATAAGACTATTTTCTTCTAATATGGAACACCCTATTAATGTTAAACTGATCAAAAATAACGGGAATATTATAACTGCTTCTACTAAAATTCAATGTTCATATGGAGGAAGAAGAATAGAACTATATGGAGAACCAACTAACAGATTAAAAGTAAAACAAAAAGAGAATAATGCAAAACTTATAATTGAAAATGAGATGCATAGAGTTAATTACATAGATATGGTTAAAATAAAAAGTTCTCAAGGTGATATAACTATTAAAACGACACCATTATTGTCAGATAGGCTGTTGTTTAAAATAAGAGCTAAAAATGATTTTGACAAGTTAACTGTTACTGCACATATTTCAGATAAAATATATACTGTAGGATTAAATTCATCCGAAAAAAATGTTCTCAAAAAATATAAAAATAAAAAAATAAAAAAGTAGAAATTAGTAAGTTATACAACAATATCAATCCAAATACAAAAAGTGACTATTTATTGAAAGATATATTTGGGAATAGTATTCACATAGATATAACAAATCAAGGTCTTGCGATTAAAGAGTTCAAAAATAAAATAATTTTGTTAAATCTTTCCGGTAGTAATATCTGTGGTCCATGTAGTATGGCTAGAGAACCTCTTTCTAAGATACAAAAAAAATACTCTAATCAAATAAGAGTTATAGAAATTATTGCCCAAGATATTAGCAGTTCTGAACTTTTAGATCTAGTAGTTAATAATAATATTGATTATCCTATAGTAAGTTTTAAAAATGGTGAGGATTTTATAAATGCAGTAATTAAAAAAATTAATAAAAGGACTGATATGGTACCACTACCATCCTTACTTGTTTTTGATTCAACTGGAAATGTTGTAAATTTTCGTGAAGGTTATTTAGAGTTTAAGACATACAACGAATTAGTTAAAAAAATTTTAAATAAATAGATACACATTGATATTTTTTACAAAATCTGTAAGAATTTCTCTTGAAGTTTGTGTCAGACTCTCTTTTTATTTTATATATCTATATCAACCTCCTTGCCAAAACAGCCTCTTTTTTCATACGATATATCTCATAAGGTTCATTCCAAAATTCCCTATACTCCAAGATTTCAAAACCCTTAAATATCTCCTTTAACTCATCTTTTTGCAAAAGGAAGTTTGGATTTGAGTTTTGTTTTTCGTTATTGGGATCATCCATATAGGTTTCTACAAAGAAAACTCCGTCTATTTTTAAAGCTCCACATGACCTTTTTATTAGCTCTCTATCCAAAAAGTTGCTCATTACTATCAGATCATATCGGTTTGCTTCAGGGCTAAATTGATCCAAATCAGACTCTATCAATGAAACCAAATCTAAATCAATCTTCTCTTTTAAACTATCAAGTGCAACTTTTGAGATATCGACTGCATCTACTTTAAATCCAAGATTGGCTAGATATAGAGTGTGTCGCCCTCCTCCACAGGCAAGATCGAGAGCTGTTTTATCGATATGGTTTTTCTCTTTGGATAGAAATTGTTTTAGCATAGATGAGGGTTCTCTTGGAGCAAGAAGTTCAGGGTTGCTTCTAAACTTCTCATTCCATTTTATCTTATCTTTTTGTGACATACTTTTATATCCTAATATCAAAAGTTTTTAAAACATCAGGCAATTTTTTTAGAGCTTCCTCTTTATTGCCAAACTCGCCATCAAGCTGTTTTGAATACATTTCGTCTAGTATCTTTTTAAACATCGGTGAGGGTTTCAAACCTAAATCTATAAGATCTCTTCCCAAAACAAGAGGTTTTGGCGGATTGTTTTGGACTTTTAAATCAATTGCCTTTTCTTTTATCCACTCTATCGCCTCAGATTTGCCACTTTTTGCCTCTTCGCAATCTCTTCCCAAAAAATCCGCCAATGCTACAAGAAGAAGTTTATCGATATTAACTCTAAGAGATAGCCTTCTAATAGCTTTATTGCTGGACTTAGCATCATATAATTGAAACGGAGCCAAATGATTTGCTACCAAGGGTACCACCTCATCAACAATCTGCTTATCATCGGTAAGGAGTTTTAAAAACTCTTCAGTCGGCTTCACTCCGGCTTGTTCATGACCTTTTGATCTGATTCTGCCATCTTCATATTTTGTGGTACCAGGCTTTCCAAAATCGTGACACAATGCTCCAAACATCAGTACCAACTGCTCCTTTTCATCCCCTTTTTTTAGTTTTGCCATCTCATCGATGACCATCATCGTATGTATCCACACATCACCTTCAGGATGCCAAACTCTATCTTGTTTGGTACCGATAAGATCATTTAATTGCGGAAAATATTTTAAGATTCCAAGCTCTTTTAAAAGTTCAAAACCGATTGATGGTTTGGTAGATTTTAGAAGTAATTTTTTAAACTCCTCATATACTCTCTCTTTTGGCAACTCTTGGAGTACCCCACTCTTGACCATCTCTTTACACAACTTTTTTGTTTTTGGATGCATAGTGAGCTCAAATCTAGCACAAAATTGGACAGCTCTATATACCCTTAGAGGATCTTCTATAAAAGTTTTATCATCTATGTGTCGTAAAAGCTTTGCCTTTAAATCATCTCTTCCACCATATGGATCCAAGATTTTATCTTCTAAAAGATCATACCCCATTGAGTTGATGGTAAAATCTCTTCTTTTTGCGGCACTTTTATAATCCATAAAACCGTCACTTTTGATTCTAAAACCTTTGTGACCTTTGGAAACTTTAGTCTCTTCTCTTGGAAATGAAAAATCAAACTCATTCTCTTGTATCTTGATTTTCAATACACCAAAGCTTTTGCCGACATTTGCTACTTTGCCAAAATTTGAGAGAATGTTTTGTAAATCATCAAGAGAGTTCAAACCAAACACTTCAATATCAAAATCCTTGGATTTGGTACCAAGAAAAAAGTCTCTTACACTCCCTCCTACAACTACGACTCTTCCGCCAACTCTTTCTATCTCTTTGGAAATCTCTTTTAAAACCGGAGGAAGTATCATTTTAGTTTAAAATCTTATTCAAATAGAAGTGGTTTTTTCTTTTTAAGAAACTCTATCACTCGAACAATCTCTTTATAGCCCATCTCACCATCTTCATCATCAAACACTTCATCCAATGCTTCTATATATGATTTGACTCCAAGCTCAAGATTTTCATCACTTACCCCTGCATAGTGCAGTGTAGCTTCAAGCATATCAGCCAAATGTATCGTCAAATCTTCAATCTCTTTTGTCAATGCTTCAATCTCCATACCTACACCATTTTTAGCCATGATTCTCTCCTATTGTTAATTTCTCTTGGACTTGGGATTTGATCTCATCATAGATAAATGAGTCTTTATATGTTTCAAAGCGACCGCCACTAGCATTTGCATGACCGCCACCTCCAAAAACATCTTTTGATATTTTACTCACATCTGCTTTATCATTTGCTCTAAAACTGATATTTCCTCTGCCATTTATATCCATAAAAAAATCAAAATCACTGTTTTTTACCAAAAAATCATTTCCTATGATTGATACATTCCCTATCGAATATGTCAAAATCCCTTTATATTTATCATAATAGATAGTAAACTCATCTCTTTTTTGGGTAAGCATATCGACAATAAAATTTGAGACCAGATTATCAAGAGTGTCATCTTCATCTTTTTTAAAGAAGCCCTTTTTTATAGAGTGAATATCATTATCTAACCAGATATGTGGATTATCTTTTTTGATATACTCTTTTGCTTTTTGTAGAAGATAAAAGATATATTTTGAGTTCTCTTTATCAAACATCACCCGATTTACCTCTCTTGAACTTGATACTATCTTCATAAAGACTTTGCCAAGCTCAAACTGATCTTGATCCTTTAGCCATATATCAATAGCATTTACAACATCCACATACTCTTTTAGATCATCTATATCAAAACCCTTTTGTAAAAACCAATCATATGTGATCTTGGTAGCACACCTTTTTACATCTAGTTGGTACCAATCATACTCATTTGCACAATCAGCACCTGTTTTGTGATGATCCAAGAGTAGAAGCTCTATATTATGTGAACCCTCTTGAGCCAATTTTACAAGATACTTAGCATCACTCATAGTGAGATTTAAATCTGTTATCAATAAAAGATTCTCATCGGCTCCCTCTGTCTGGATGTCATTTATCATTTGATCTATTCTTACTCTGATTTCACTGCCGTAGTTGGAGTTATAAAATCTAATATTTTCAAAACATCTTTTTGTGATTAGTTGACAACTGTATCCATCCAAATCTGTATGAGATAGATGAAAAACCTTTTTACTCATTATAACTCCTCAATATCTATATTTGCCAATACTTCAAACTTGGCACTCTCATCAATCTCGGCATGAGATAGCACAACCACATCCAAACCAAACTTTTTAAATATATCAGCTATCGATTTTCTAAGAGTTGGATCTACTATCAAAATAACAGGGGCAATGCCTCTTCCCAATATCTCCGAAGCAGTCTGACTGACCTTCTCCACAAGGGCATTCATCTCACCGATATTTAGTACCAACTCTCTCATACCATCACCTTTGTCTTTTAAGTGCTCCAAGAGTTTTTGTTCAGTCGGTGCGGCAAATGTTATGAGTTTTAAAGTTCCGTCATCTCCAATATATTGCTTTGTAATAGCTCTTGAAAGACGGGCTCTTACCTGCTCTACTATGATATCACTGTTTTTGGTCACCTCTGCAATATCTGCTATTGTTTCAAGAATTGTTATCATATCTTTGATTGGTATCTTCTCAGCTAGTAACTCTTTTAAGACTTTTTGGATCAAGCCTATATTTGCAACTCTCATGCAATCCTCAACTACAACAGGATAGTCATTTTTCACTGTATCTATGAGCTTTTGCACATCTTGTCTGGTTAAAAGTTCTGGGGCATACTGCTTAATCAACTCACTTAGATGAGTTGAAATTACAGTAGAAGGATCCACGATAGTATAACCCCTCATAATCGCTTCATCTTTTTGATCCTCATCTATCCAAATAGCATCCAATCCAAATGCAGGTTCTTTTGTAGCGATACCATCAAGCGGTTCTGTTACCATTCCAGAATCCATCGCCATGATTTTATCAGGATATATCTCTCCTCCACCTACATTTACACCCTTTAAGAGGAACTGGTACTCATTTGGTTTTAGATGAAGATTGTCTCTGATTCTAACCTGTGGAATCAAAAATCCATAATCGCTGGCAATCTTTCTTCTCATACTTCTGATTCTCTCCAACAGATCACCATTTAGTGCCGGATCTGCCAGTTTAATAAGCTGATAACCAAGGTCAAGTTCAAGTATCTCCTGTTTTAGGATATCCTCAAGAGCTTTATTCTCCTCCTCTCGAATCTCTTCAGGAGATTTTTGCTCCATCTTTGGTGCTTCACCTTCTATTGCTTCAGCACTCTTAGCAGTTCCTGTTTCACCAACTTTTTCTTCATCAGATCTCATCGCAAGATATCCAAGCCCCAAGAAAACAAGTCCCACAAATGCCAAAGAGATAGTCGGCAAACCTGGTACCAATGCAAAGAGTATCAATATAAAACCAACTATAAACAAGGTCTTATACTGTGCAAAAAGTTGCTCCATTGCATCATCACTAAAGCTTGAGCCATCTTTACTTGCTCTTGTGATAATAATACCTGTTGCAGTAGATATAATCAGTGCCGGTATCTGCCCTACAAGTCCATCACCAATTGTCAAAATAGTAAAAGTTTCAGCTGAATCAGCAGCACTCATATCAAATTGAAACATTCCTATCAAAAAACCACCTACGATATTGATGATAGTAATGATAATTCCGGCAACCGCATCACCCTTGACAAACTTACTACTACCGTCCATTGCTCCATAGAAGTTTGCCTCCTGGATAATAGCCTCTCTTCTTTTTCTTGCTGTGGCTTCATCTATCAATCCGGCATTTAAATCCGCATCAATTGCCATCTGTTTTCCAGGCATCGCATCAAGGGTAAATCTTGCGGCAACTTCTGCAACTCTTGTTGAACCTTTGGTAATAACCATAAAGTTAATCAGTACCAAAATCAAAAAGACTATGATTCCTATCACATAGTTTCCACCCACCACAAACTGACCAAAAGAGGTGATGATATCACTAACCGCCTCAGGGCCTTCGTGTCCATGAGATAAGATCATACGGGTTGTTGCGATATTGAGTGAGAGACGATAGAGTGTGATGATCAAAATGAGAGTCGGAAAGGTTGTAAGATCTGTCGGCTTTGGTATATAAAGACTGATCATAATGATCAAAACAGAAATTGCGATAGAGATAGTCAAAAACAGATCTAAAACCGCACCAGGAAGTGGTACTATGATGATAGCAATAATTGCTATCACAAAAAATACAAGTGTTAAATCTTTTGATTTTCCAAGAGTAGCCAAGACTCTGTTTATATTAAACGCAGCTTGTCTCTCACTCGCTTTTGCCAAGATATTCTCCTATGAGTTAGAGTATCTCATCAAGAGTCATACCATCTAAGAAGTTGTCAATTTTTGTCTGAAATTTGTTTAAAAATGGCCAAATCATACAAAAATCACCTTTCCCCGATGGACAGGAAGCACTAGAGGATGAACACTCAAAGACATTTATTGGCTTTTTTTCTGCAGATTCTATAATATTTCTAAGGGAGATTTCATTGGCTTTTTTGTTTAAAGCAAAACCACCTTTTGCACCCTTGTAAGAGATCAAAATCTCATCACGGGCTAGTGATTGAAGTATCTTTGCTAAAAAGCTTCTTGAGATTCCTAATGTTTTTGAAAGTGTATCAACATCCATCTGCTTATCTGCTCTTGCTATCAAGATCAGTGACAAGAGTGCATATTCACTTGCTTTTGTTAATAACATATTTTTCCATTTATAATTTGAGATCTATTTTATCTAAAATTCTTTATAAAAAGTGTATGGTGAACAAAAAAATAGATTTTTACTTGATAAAAATTAAAACTATTTCTTTTTTTGCCGATATACAATAGTGATACATGTTAGAACTTTTATATAGTTTTTATATAATATATTTAAAAGTTGTGTGTATAAATCAAATTATTTTAAGGAGATATGAATGAAAATTATTTCAAGAATGGCTGTTTCAGTTGTAGCTTTGGCTATTTTAGCATCAAATGCAAGTGCAGGTTGGATGGTAGTAAATGAGGATGGTACCAAAGTTCCATATACTGCAGATTGTTGTCATGTTGTAAAAAAAATAAAAAAGAGTAAAAAATATTGCAAAACTTGTGACTATTCAGCATTTCCTGAAGCAGAAACTCTTCCATTAGAAAGTGGCGAGTACTTACCTCCTGCAAAACTAGGATTTTGTGGCAAGAACAAATAGGAGATTCTCTCCTGTTTGTTACAAGTCTTATTGAGTGTTTAAGATAGTTATCTCCACCCTTCTATTTTTAGCTCTTCCCTCTTCATCCATATTTGAAGCGATCGGTTTTGCTTCACCATAGGCTTTGACTCTGATTCTATCTTGATTGATTCCCTGAGCTTTTAAGGCATCTGCTACCATATTTGCTCTTTTTAAAGATAGATATATATTAAACGATGAATTTTTGGCATTATCCATATACCCTTCTATCAACACATCTCTATTAGGATGTTTTTTTAAAAAATCTGCAATTTTATTGATGGTACCAACTGAATTTACAAGAAGCTCAAATCCATCCTTTTTAAAAAAACTATCATCCATTATAAATTTTAGACCATTTTTAGCCATTTTAACTTCAGGATCTATCTCCTTGACCTCTTTTAGTTTTTTTAACTCTTCTTTTTTCTCTTTGAGCTCCTCTTTTACCCTCTTGTTCTCAATCTCTAACAACTTTTGTTTATATTTGAAAATTTTTGCAGATGTTTTTGCTATCTCAACCTTTTTATTTAAAAGGGTTGCCAAATGTTCTGCCTCATTTTTGTTTTTACTCTTTTTTAATCTTTCATATAATTGTTGTGCTTCAAATGAGTCTCTTGGAGCATATTCTTGGACATTAGAATTATTTAACATTGCCTTATAGTTATATAAAGCATCTGTTACGAGAGGGGTTTGTGGTAATTTGGTACTACAAGCATTTGCTAAAAACAGTGTAAAGAGTGCTAAAACATACCTTTTTTTCAATTATCTATCCTCCTTGGCTTTATATTTTTTTAGAATCTCTTTTAAATTTATCTTTTTTTGCAACAAAATAGAGTCTGTTCTAATCTCTTGAGCTAGGAATTTTGCATCTTTATATCTCTTGTCATTCATAAAATTTTGCATCATTTTAAATTGATATTTTAATTTTTTTAACTCTTTGGGAAAATAGGTTTTTGTCTTTTTATTGTCGATTTTAACCATTGCCAACTTTGCATTTGAAATATCTTTTAAAGGAGGTTTCATAGCAGAACATCCCACAAGTAGTGGTACCAACAAAAAATATAACAATTTCATCAAATACTCCAATATTTTTGATTTTATTTTAGCATAAAATTGCATTAAAGCCACATATAAGAGAAGGATGATATAATCTCATCTTAAATTACCAATCAGGAGGTCAACATGGCTTTAGATTCGGCGAAAAAAGCGCAGATCATTAAGCAATACGCAAGAGGTGAGAATGATACAGGTTCTCCAGAAGTTCAAGTAGCACTTTTAAGTGATAGAATCAATTATCTAACAGA
>QNZU01000067.1 GCA_003978405.1 Sulfurospirillum sp. | reverse complement strand
TTAGAAGTAGGCGGTTCACCAAGGGCAAGTCCTATCTCCCTTTGAGCCATGGCAAATCTCGTCACCGAATCCATGATAAAAAGCACATCTCGTCCCTGCTCTTTAAAATACTCCGCAACAGCCATCGCTGAAAATGCTCCATACTTTCTCATCAACGGGCTATCATCACTCGTAGCAACCACTATCACGGTATCGGTTAAATCACCACCTAAGTTTTTATGGATAAACTCAGGTATCTCACGACCTCTCTCTCCAATAAGTGCAACCACTTTCACAGGAGCTTGACTTCCTCGAACAATCATCCCCATAAGAGTCGATTTACCGACACCACTTCCTGCAAATATACCAAGCTTCTGCCCCTCACCACAGGTCAAAAGCCCATCTATACTCTTGACACCAGTGCTAAAAACTTTGTCAATCATACCTCTTTTCATCGCATCAATGGGAGTCTTGATGATAGGCATCCTCTTTTTAGAAGCTATAGGAGCCTTTCCATCTTTGGGGTTCATAAACGGATCGACAACACGACCCAAGATATCATCACTAAGCCCGATACTCAAACCCTCATTGCCTATATATGCATGATCTCCTATCTTTAGCCCCTCCACATATCGAAACGGCGATACGATAAAGTGATCGCTCTTTAGCTCCGTAACCATAGAAAGCTCTACTCTATTTGGATTTTCAAGAGATTTTATTTTGATGATATCTCCGATGCTTGGATGAAGACCACTTATATGGATATTTGTTGCACTGATCTTAATAACCTTACCAAAGGGTGTATCTAAAGAGTTGTTTAGTCGCTTTGATATTGAGCTAAGAGCCAAGTAGTGTCCTTTTTCTAAAGTGGAGTAATTTTATCATAAAAGGGAGAAGTTGTAAAATATTTTATAATTTTACTAACTTATCGTTCATAATAGTTGTAATGAACTCTCCACTTTATGACTCTTCATCAAATATTTTTTGTCCACTCCTCCATAAAGCTGTTTGCCTTTTCATTTGGTGCTTCCATAAAATCTATGACAAATTTATCCCCTAAGTCACATACACCGATAGATCTAGGTCTAATCCCCGCAACTTTTGTTGTAGGGATCTCCGCACCAAAACAGAAGATGATATTTTTAACATCTTTGATATCTGGATTTATCGTGTGTTCTTTGAGTGATTTTGTATGTGCATAGTGATCAAAAGTCGCGATGTATGTAGCGACAGGATGTGCTTCAATCTTTTGCTTGTAGTAGGCTATAATCTCATCGACATCTTTTTTATCTGTTTCACTTTTTGGAATTTCATACGAAAAAATTGGATATTTTTCTTTGAAAATTGATTGTTTCATAAATGCTCCTTGAAAATTTTCGGGAGTATATCAAAAACAAGATAATAATTATCCAAATTAAATTTGTATGTTTCTTTCGTCACCAGTTCTTCTTATTTTATTTACTGCTTGGGATAATTGTCTTTGAAAACTTATCTCCTAAAACCTCATCGACTGAGGAGCATTGATAAAATCCAAAAACTCACTTCTTGTCTTACCCTCTCTAAACATCCCTCTTAGAGCTGATGAAGTGGTAGTAGAATTTACCTTTTCAACTCCTCTCATCTCCATACACATGTGTCTAGCTTGTATCACAACTCCTACACCCTTAGGTTTGATGGTGTTGATGATGGCATCTGCTATCTGCTCGGTCATCTGTTCTTGGATTTGAAGTCTTCTGGCAAACACTTCTACAAGTCTTGGTATCTTTGAGAGTCCTACTACTTTCCCATCTGGGATATAGGCAACATGGGCTCTTCCTATGATAGGAAGCAGATGGTGTTCACACATAGAATAAAACTCAATATCTTTGATCAGTACCATCTCATCATTACTACTCTCAAAAAGAGCTTCGTTTAACACCTCTTTTGGGTCTTGTTTGTATCCTTTTGTCATAAACTCAAAGGCTTTATAAACTCTATGGGGAGTCTTAATAAGTCCTTCTCTGTTTGGATCTTCTCCGATAATCTCAAGCATCTTTTTAACTGAATTTTCAAACTCTTTGCTTTTGGACATTTCTTACCTTAATGTTAAATTAGTCCGATTTTACATAGATTATACTTAAATATGATTTTGATAAAATATCGGACAATTTTTTAAGGAAAAGTTTTGAAAATACTATTTTTGGTACCACTCTTGATTTCATTTTTGAATGCTGAGTGGCTGATAGTCAATAATGACGGCACTCTAAGCTCCTATAACAATACTCCATATGAAAACAATTATGCTATTCCCAAAGAGGATATCAATGATGAAGCTGAACTATCCACCACTATCATAGTCAAGAAGCATAAACGAACAAATAAAAGAAAAAAAAGAAAGATTATCATCACAGATTCTAAAGTTAGGGATAAAACAGTCTATCTCACCTTTGATGATGGTCCATTAAATGGAACTCAAAATGTAATATCCATCCTAGAAGAAAGCGGAATTGATGCTACAATGTTTATGATAGGAAAACATGTTGAGCAAAATAGCTACAGAAAAAGACTATTTAAAAGAGCTATCAATGATGATAATATTTTAGTTGCAAATCATACATACTCACATGCAAGTGGTCACTACAGAAGATTCTACTCAGATGACTCAAGAGTAGTTTCGGATCTGAGAAAAATGGATAGAAAACTCTCATATTATGATCCCTTACACACCCAAAAGATTTGCCGACTTGCAGGAAGAAATGTCTTTAGATTGCCTCATATTTATAAAAATGATCCTGCTGTTAAAAGAGCTGTTGAGTACCGATGCTACAATGCTTTGAAAAATAACGGTTTTAAAATTTTTGGTTGGGATTATCAGTGGGACTACTCTCCAAAAAATGCAAAGTTGAAAAAAACACCAAGACAGATAGTCAATATCATGGAAAGACTTATCAAAAGAGGCAGAACAAAAAAGCCAAACAAACTTATACTTTTAACTCACGATTTTACATTTAAAAAAAGATTTAGAGGGGATCAAAAACTAAGAGAACTCATCTCATTGCTTAAAGAAAGAGGATGGGGTTTTGAGACTTTGGAAAACTACTAATAACTTTAACCCAAATTTTGCACTAAATATTACCAAATCTGAGCAAATCTTGTAGCATAGGGTTCTATTTAAAATTTTTGAATTACCAAACAGGTAGTCCTGCAAATTTTAACTAAAACCCTATAACTCAATCTTTATCTCATCTTTGGCAACATCTAATGCACAATTTGGGTTCAATTTGGATAATTGAAATAATTTAGATACAATAGGCTTGAATTTGGTAAATGCAAGAAGATCTCAATCTACTAGCAAGATAATCAATTCACTATATTTTTTTAAGGTGTTATACATGGCAGAATTGCTAAAAGGAACTGTTAAATGGTTCAACGACGAGAAGGGCTACGGATTTATCCAACCAGAAGATGGAGGAGATGATGTTTTTGTTCATTTTCGTCAGGTAAACAATAACAGTGGAGGAAGAGTAACTCTTGATGATGGTCAAGCAGTAACATTTGAGATAGGTCAAGGACAAAAAGGTCCACAAGCTGAGAATGTAACTCCTCAATAATTTCATAGGCTTAAAGCCTATGAACCTACTTTACAACAGCCTTTTTAATATACTCTTTTTTCAAAGGTCTATCACCCGCACCCGTTTTTACATGTTCTATTTTTTGAACCACATCAAAACCGTCTATCACTTTACCAAATATTGTATATCCGCCATTTAACCACGGAGTTGGCTTTGTAGTGATAAAAAACTGACTTTGGTTTGTATTTGGTCCGGCATTTGCCATTGCCAAGATACCAGGCTTGTTAAAAATCACATTTGGTGCATACTCATTTTCAAAAGGTTTTCCATAGATGGATTTTCCACCCATTCCAGTTCCGGTAGGATCACCACCTTGGATCATAAATCCCTTTATTACTCTGTGAAATGTAATACCGTTATAATAACCCTTTTTTGATAGCTCAACAAAATTTTTAACCGCCTTTGGAGCAATCTTTGGATATAGCTTCAAAGTGATATTTCCCTCATTTGTCTCTAATACCACGATAGGATTTTTCACCTGTTTTTGCACTGCTGTGTGCTCTTTGGTACCAATACTGTTTTTTGCCAAGACTGATGTGCATATAAGAATAATTGTTAGTAAAAGTTTCATTAATATTCCTGATTATGTGATTAGGTCAGTTCTTTTGAAACGATAGACTTTGTTTTTTACTTTTTCCAAAATACCTGCACCGATTAGTTGTTTGAACATATTGACAACTGTTGGTTTACTTACATCAAGTGCATCCATAATATCCTGATACGAACCGTAAAAAACATTTTCATCATCCAATTTGTCAATAATATACTTTAAAATCTCTATCTTTTTACCACCTACCAAAGCAGCCAAAGATTCTACCACATGAGCACACCCCTCTATCTCTTTCTTCTGAATGATAGGAAGCATCACATTGTAAATAGTATTTATAAGATCCTTGATATTTATAGGCTTTATAATATAGCCATCCACTTTTAAGTTGATCGCATCAATCAAATACTCAGTATCATTGTGTGCTGTTGTGATGATAGCGGGGATATTTTTATTGTGATCATTTTTAAGTGTTTTTATCATCTCGATACCATTCATTTTTGGCATATTGATATCTACTATGATGATATCGATAGGAAGCTCCAGTGCCATTTTGAGTCCCTCTTCACCATCTCTTGCAACATGCACCTTCTGCACAAAGTCATCTAGTATCAACTTAGTTTGACTCATTACATCTTCTTCATCCTCGACATAGAGCAACTCTAAGTTTTTTAGGCTGTTCAAATCCAAAACTTACTCCTTTTGAAAGTTAATATTAGCAGACTATAGCAATTATTTTATAAATTTTTAATAAAAAAATGAAAAAAAGAGAATTTTTATGGTTTTTTGTTTAAATAATTTTACAAAACTCTTAAAATTAGAAGAATTATTAGCTATTCTAACCCTATGAATTACTACTTGATTAAACAAGCTCAGTAACACAAGGGTCAAAATTTGCTACAAAATTTATTGAGTGCAGAAAGTAATCCAGAGGGTTCAATTGTCAATTATGTGGTAATGTGATAGAGAATTTTGCACACTTAAAAAATTCCCCTTTATACTCACACTCAATATTCTCTACCGATATCTCACCACCAATTTGCATCTCGATAATCTGCTTTGACATATAAAGACCTATTCCGGTACCAATCGATTTGTGTTTTGTTGTAAAATATGGCTCAAATATTCTATCGATGATAGCCTCATCTACTCCGCCACCGTTATCTAAAAAATCTAATACAATTTTATTATCAAATTTTTTCAGTTTTATTTTGATCATTTTTGATTCTAAGATACTGTTTTGTTTGAAATTTTCTCTCGCATTATTGATAAGGTTTATCAAGACTTGTGAAAATTCGTTTGCATATCCATATACTTTGATATCCTCTTTGGCATCTACTATGATCTCAATATTCTCATCTTTGATAAAAAATGCACTCATTTCCAATGTCGTATCTATAGTCTCTTTAAGATCAAAATACTCTTTTTCTCTGTTTATTGAGAAGAAGTTTCTAAAATCCTCAATAGTATCTGACATCGACACTGCAAGTCTCAAGCCCTCCTCTACCTGCTTGTCGATAAACTCTTGAGTGAGCTTTCCGGTCATAGATTTTATTCCAAAGCTTTGGATTAGAAGTGTCAAAGCATTTAGAGGCTGTCTCCACTGGTGTGCTATATTGGCTATCATTTCACCCATCGAAGCGAGTCTTGCATTTTGGTATATGATTTGATCATTTCTTCTTGCCTCTTTTACAGCCTCTTCAACCTTTGCTATAATCTCCTGCTCATTTTTCTGGTATGCTTGATCCACTTTTTGAGAAATATCTGCCAAATTTTCTACCATTTTTTTGAAACTTTTTGCTATGAGATATGAAAGAAACAGTGTCAAAAGTGTCAACAAGATTGTCAAAACAATCACAAAATATTGTGCCTGAGAAAAGTTAGACCTATCTTTATCAGCTTTAGTATTAATCCTATTTTCATATTGGTGATAAAGAGATGACAAAGCAGTATCTAGTTTATAAAGTTGTTGTAAAAATGGTTTTTTATCACTATTTTTCTTCCATGAACTTATAAACTCATCTATAACTGTGATCTCTTTTTGAACATTTTGAATATCGTTTTGAAAATCATCTGATAGATTACGATTTTGGTAATAACATGCTCTTAGATACTCATTCCAACTCTTTTTAGCAGAATTGCCAAGCTCTTTTATATCTTTGCTCTCTCTATCATTGTAAATATATGCAAAAATATCAGAAATATACTTTTCTCTGCATTTTTGGAGCTTGTTTAAAGGTATAATATCCTCTTTTAAAAGTCTCTCATAATCACTATTTATTTTAGCTACACCAAAATATGCACTCACACCTATAAGTAGCACACCAAATGATAGAATCAATGTAGCTATGATACTTTTTTGACCAATGGAGAGCTTCTTGATATAACTCTTGATTTTTTTTCCCATTATATTTTTCATCCTTGAAATTTATAAGCACTTTTCCTTTATGCAAGAATATAATCGGAAATAGTAGAATTTTTTTAAATCCAAAAACTCTAAAACAGAGCCTATTTTAGGGCTTTTGAAGCCATTTTATTAAAGAGATTGTATTTAGTTGTATAAAGAGATAAAGATACTGTTTTTTAAAGAAATTTTCTAATTTCTTGATCAATCTGGTAAATTTGTTCCAAAGAGGTAGGTTTAAAATCATAAAACTTCTCAAATGCTTTTAAAGTGAGTCTGGAGATATCCAAAAATCCTATCTTTTTTTCAAAAAATCGCTCAATTGCAAGTTCATTTGCACAATTTATCACCACTCCAAGATGAGGATTTTTCAATAGATCATCTTTGATTTGCCAGATTGGATATCTTTGTGGAGATATCTCTCTAAATTCAAAAGAGCCGACTTGAAGCAAGTCTATAGGTTTTACTATCTCCTTTTGGACATTGCCAAGCAGTGCAAATGCGATAGGAAGTCTCATATCCGCCCCTGCTATATGTGCAGTGGTACTACCATCTACAAAATCCACCAAAGCATGAATGATAGACTTGGTTTCGATAATGGCATCAAGCTCCTTAACTCCAAAGAGCCATCTTGCCTCCAAAAGCTCAAACAGTTTGTTTGTCATTGTGGCTGAATCTATAGTAATCTTTTTGCCCATACTCCAGTTTGGATGAGCAAGAGCCTCTTGCACAGTTACACTCTCTAGCTTTTGCAAAGGTGTATCACGAAATGCTCCACCACTTGCTGTGATAGTCATCTTTTTGACATCTCTGCCATTTAGGAGGTACCACAAACCAAAATGCTCACTATCAATCGGCACTATCTTATCCATATCGATAAAAGCACCGGCACACACCAAGGACTCTTTGTTCGCAAGAGCGACTCTTTTACCGCACTCAATCGCTTTTATTGTGGGCTTCAATCCTGCAAATCCTACAAGTGAATTGACCACAAGATCAGACTCACTTCTTTGTATCGCTTCTAAAATTCCCTCTTCTCCATAAAGCAGTGTCGCTCCAAAACTCTGCACCAGATCGGCTTTTGAAGCATCTTTGATCACTACAACAGATGGTCTAAACTCTGCTATTTGGGCATTTAACAGATCTATATTCTCACCCGCAACCAAAGTTTCAATCTTCAGATCAAACTCTCTGGCGATATTTAGTGTATTGGTACCAATTGAGCCGGTACTGCCTAAAAGTACCAAACTAAGCCAATCCTCTTAAAAGAACGACCATCAAAATAGAAGCAAACATATACCCATCAACTCGATCCAATACTCCTCCGTGTCCTGGAAGTATGTTTCCGCTGTCTTTGACACCTGCACTTCTTTTTAGATAACTCTCAAACAGATCTCCAAATATCGAAGATACAGATACAACAAAAGAGATAAAAAGAGCTAGTGAGAACGAAACAAAACCGTTACCATACCATGCACCAAAGAGTGTAGCAACCACTACTCCACCTATCACACCCTCCCAACTCTTTTTGGGAGAGACTTGACAAAACTGTCTTTTTCCTATCGCTCTGCCTACAAAATAAGCTGCCGTATCGGTTAATGCCACAACAATCACCAGCCAAATCAAAGCTTCCATTCCAAACCCTACATAAAGAGCAAAAAGAAACAAAAAGCTACTAGCGGGATATGCAAACGGCTGTATCTTTTTAAATTGGGGTTTGTTGTTATATACCATATCGGAGATATAGACAATGAGTGCTACAAAGATCAAATCATCAGGATTTGGATAGATAAGAGCCATCAACCAAAGAGCAGCGGCATAAAAATTTAAAGATCGATCTTTTATACCATATAGCTCCATCGCCTCCTTGAAGCTAAACCAAAACAAAACTCCAAGCACCAGCCATGTCAAAAAAAGATTATCAACAAAAGCAACAACTGCTACAACACCTATAAGTAAAACACCAGTAACTATTCTATCTTTGTCAAAGTGCAAATCAACCACCTTTATACTTTGATATTGAGTATATGAAAAGTTGTATCAGTATCCTCTTGTTTCTCTTTTATAGTTGACTTTTTTAACTTTAATTTTATCTCTACCTCCTTCTCCCCACTCTGCTCTTCTGCTTCATTTCGCTCATGTTCTCTCTCTTCATCTATGGGTTTATCTTCACTTATTTCATTGACATCTTCGATATTGATATCTTTTTTCAAGCTCTCTTGAACCGCTATAAAAGACTGTTTTTCGACTCTTATGTCATACTCACCCTTTTTGGTAGCAGCGACATTAGTATTTTGATTTGCATAATTGATAGCATCAATTGGAGAAATTGGCATCTTCAATCCTTTTTGTAACTGATTGTTTTATAGTTGACATAATTCACATTTGCACCGTCTCTCATCTTCACATCTCTTCTGGTCGTATAATCAACTAGATAGTTTCCTTTGGATTTGGTACTAAAGTTTACACAAAGCTTCGCACCAAAATTCAAAACATCTTCATCAATTTTTTGTTTATCAGTTCTTATTATAACATGAGTTGATGGCATATCCTTTAAATGCATCCATATATCGCTCATTTTTGCATTTTTTAGGAGCCAAATATTACCTTTTTGGTTGCGTCCGACACCAATTTTGTATCCTTTGAAGTAGAAATATTCAACCGATTCATTGATCTTTTGCCTTTTTTGCTGTTTTTTTACCTGCTTTGGCAGATATAGATTGATCTCATTGGAACTTTTTGCATTTTCAACAAGACAGATCAAACCTTCCAAAAAATCGATCTTACTCAAAAGATTTTCCTGCTCTTTATGCAATCCTTTTGCTTTTTGTTTTAGCTTTTTGGCTCTGCTAAACATCAAATTTGCCCCATGAGCTATAGTTGAGCTCTCTTTTGGGAGAGTGATTTTGATCTCTTTCTGGTCATAATCTTTTAAGATCAACTCCTTTTGATAGGGTTTAAACAGATGCAAATTTGACAGCACCAATCCCGCTTCATATTCAAGATGTTTAGATTTTTCCAAAAGGCTCTCTTGATCTTCAAGTGAATTTAGGATTTTTTGAAGTTTTTTGATCTTTTTTTGGATCATTGCAATCTTCTGTCTTTTTATATTTAAGAGCTTTTTCTCCTCTCTGATATGAAACTGCTCATATAAAAAATGATCCAAATCATCAATTTCGCAAGGCTTATGCTCAAAATCCTTATTGGGTAAATCTTTTAACTTGATGCCTACTTTAACCTCTCTGTAGGAGTTACTTATATCGATGTGTCTTAGAGCTTCAATGACTGTTTTATCTTCATCCAAGATGATAGCATTGGTATATTTGCCGGTAAATTCAAGCTGTAGTGTGAACTCTTTTGCTTTATATCTTGAAGAGTTACTAACCCTAATTTGCAATATTTTATCACTCTTTGGTGTATCAATCTCAAGAATCATTGCATTTGTAAAATATTTTTGTAACAAGATATCAAAAGGGGCATTGTACTCTTTTTGGATTAGAAAATTTTTTACTTTAAAGATATAACTCTCACCCCTGCTTAGATCAAAATAGTAAGAGTCTCTATTTTGGAACTCTATCTTTATGATATTATCAGCAACCCTTTTTATGTTATATATTTTTCTAAAAGTCGCCAATTTTTGTGAAATTATTTTAAGTTCGCACAGTTTCATAGCTCTATGATATCAAAATGTTCAAAAATTTTTTATTTCTGTCGATATTAAGATTATGAACATTTTATTGGTTGAACACAATTCTACATTGGCCACAATTTTAAAGAATGAACTTTTAAAAGTGTTAAATTTTAATATCTGCATAGATATTGCCTACTCATTGCAGGATGCAAGGGTATCTATTGGAAAAAAAGATTATACACTTTCAATTGCCAGTACCAATATCCCAGGCTCTTCACCACAGAATATAACAGACTTTTTTGCAAATGAAAATATACCTACAATTCTTATGGTAAACTCAATAAACTCAAAATTAAAAACACTGATAAAAAATCACAATATCATCGACTATATTATCAAAAACAGATCTGAAGCTATAGATTATCTTGTCCATTATGTAGATAGACTCCTAAAAAACAGACACCATACAGCACTGGTGGTAGATAACTCTTCTAAAAACAGAAAAAATGTGGTAAAAATACTCAATCAACAGATGATAAATACAATAGAAGCTTCAGATGCAACAACTGCTATGGATATCATCAGAAGAGATCCACACATATCAATTGTTATGACAGATTATGAGATGCCTGAAGCAAACGGACTTGAACTAGTTTTAGCAATTAGAAAAACATATAAAAAGTATGAACTTCCTATTATCGGTATCTCTTCAATCAAAGAACATGCAATAAATTTTCTAAAATATGGTGTAAACGATTTTATTAGAAAACCAATATTTAAAGAGGAGTTAAAAACAAGGGTAAACAATACACTTGATAGCATCGAAAATATTCAAAAATTAAACAACTATGCCAACACAGACTATCTAACAGGAATTGCAAACAGAAAATACTTCTTTGCAAATGCAAGAGGATATTTGGCAAAAAACAGATTAACAGACGAACCTTTTGCAGTTGCCATGGTCGATATTGACAATTTCAAACAGATAAATGATACTTACGGTCATGATATCGGAGACAAAGTGATTAAGAAGTTGGCAAATTTCATAAAAGACAATATCAAAGGTCAAGATATCGTAGCCAGATTTGGAGGTGAAGAGTTCTGTATCCTTCTAAAAAACATCCAACCCTCAATCGCTCACAAATTTCTTGATTCATTAAGGCAACAGATAGCCTCTTTATCTATAGAAATAAAAGATGAAAAACCTTTACAATTTAGTGTCTCAATTGGATTGGCTACAAAAAAAGAGATTCACTTTGACAAAATGATCAAGCAAAGTGATCTACTTTTATATGAGGCAAAAGAGAGTGGAAAAAACAGAGTATGCTCCGATCTTAAAGAGATGGCTTTAGTTTAGTATCCTAGGCAGTGTGATGCCTGTTTGAGATTGATATTTTCCCTTTTTATCCGCATAAGTTACTTCACAAGGCTCATCACCCTCTAAAAAAAGCACCTGTGCAATCCCCTCATTTGCATATATCTTCGCCGGAAGTGGTGTGGTATTTGAAATTTCAATTGTAATATGCCCTTCAAAACCTGGTTCAAATGGTGTTACATTGACAATAATTCCACATCTAGCATATGTGCTTTTACCAAGACAGATAGCCAAAACATTATCCGGTATCTTAAAATACTCCACAGTTCTTGCAAGTGCAAAAGAGTTGGGAGGCACAATAGCCACATCTGCTTCGATATCAACAACATTTGCTTCATCAAAATTTTTGGGATCTACAACAGTGGAGTTTACATTTGTAAATATTTTAAACTCTCTTCCAACCCTAATATCATATCCATAACTGCTAAGTCCGTAACTAATAACACCTTTACCGATCTGCTCCTCACAAAAAGGTGAAATCATCACCTCGTTTAATGACTTTTCTCTAATCCATTTATCTGATTTTAATCCCATTTTTACTCCCCTTGTAGTTTCATTTGCAATACTTTTAACAACTCCTCCAACTGAGGAGACTTATACATTTTTAGATATGCCCTGATAGCTTCTGAAGCTTTTTTATACTCTTTTAGGGAAATCTTGCTTTTTATATAGATATACCAAGCCCTTTTTTTCTCCTGATCGATCCTGTTTGCTACTATTGCCCAGCTGCTTGCTGCATTATAGTTGTTTTGACTAAAATAGAAATTGGCAAGAGCCAAAGCTTTTGAATATGTTCTTTTTTTTCTGTAATCTTCCAAAAGCTTATTCTCCGCAAACTCTTTGCTTGTTACAAAAAATGTATCACTTGTTGTATTAAATTCATCATTTTCATCTTGAGTGTTTAAAGTAGAGTTTTTCTCTTTGGTACCATTGCCCTCTTCTTTT
>QNZU01000042.1 GCA_003978405.1 Sulfurospirillum sp. | reverse complement strand
AGATTTCATAATTTGGATAATCTAAAGCTATCAAACTACTAAGTGAAGCTTTTATCACTTTCTCTTCGTTGTAACAAGGCACGATGATAGAGATAAATGGATAATCAAAACTCTCTTTCTCAGCCTTCTTAAGAGATTTTAAGATATTTAACAAAGAGAGGAGTAGTAGTATAAAATATCTTGCAATTACCACCAAAGAGAAGAGCAAAATCACAAATGCACCACTTTGTTTTATTACCCCTCCTTCAAGTGACAAAGCCTCGACATTTTGAACGACATTGACTATCAATAAAAATAGAAAGATCAAAACAAGAGTAATAAATATTTTTTTTAACATATCAAGTTACGGGCAGTTTATATAGCTTTATCATCTTCTTTTTGATAGATAATCTCTTGGAGAGAATCTTTTTTGCATTCTTTCCTAGCAGATTTACTAAGACTAAAAAGATCTCTCCACTTGCACTGTTTTTGAAAACAAAATCGTGATCTCTTATCAAATCTTTTATCTGTTTTTGTCTTGATTTTTTTAATTTTTTCTCACTGATCTCAAGTAGTGAAAAGAGTATCCCGCTCTCTTCAAGTCTTTTGATAGTCTCTTTAAGATCATATCTACTATCTAGAGTATCCTTGTCAAAAAACTCTTTGACTCTTTTAAAGTAAAAATCTCTTCCTATAAGAGATTCTAGCTTATCAACATACTCTTCAAAACTTTTTATGCCGTCTATATAGAGTATGTTATTCTCTTTCAAGCTTAGTTTATCTTCTAATCTTAACGGCTTTTTTCTGTTTAGGTATATGATCTTGATATCTTTTTTCATATTTTTTATCTCTTTTATGAGAGCAAAGTTTAATCTACTCTCATCATCATTTATGATTACAAGATCTACTTCTTTATACTTATGAGTGAGGTCTTCACTTCTTTCTTGAAAAAAGACAAATCCATCCTTTTTAGAAAAAAGTTTTTTATGAGCATAGAGTAACTCCTCATCAGAGGATAGAAGCAAGACTCCAAACTCTTCTTTAACACTAGCTTTAGCTTCAACTTTTCTATCTATCGGTTTAAAACTGCAATCTTCTACACTTTTTAGTCTATACTCTAACTTTATGTCATCACCTATATATTCTCTTAATACTCTTCCATAGATCGTGGTGCTGTCGTAGTTTAGTATTATCTTTTTGGTACCAGATTTTAACTTGTCAAAAAGCATTTTAATGAGTAGTTTAGATTCTTCTTCACGAAGCCCTATCAGTACTTTGTCAAGTCTGTATAAAAATATTGCTTTTGTATTTGAGTGCTTGATGAAGCTTAATAACTCCATGATAAATTTTTTGTGACCATTTTCATCATAGATTTTTTGCCAAGACTCTTTTAGAGAGATAAATTTGGCTACTTTGTTTTGTCTGTTTATGCTTTTTAGTAGTTTTTTTGTTGAGTATTCATCATCAAAGCAGATGAATGTAAGATCACCCATACTAAGTTGTTCTACTATTTTAAGTCCAGCATTCATAGCACAGCTATTTTCATATGAATCGATAACGAACACATTACTATAAGCTATGTTGCTGCCCATACTTAACCTTTTAATAAAATATGAAAATATATTATACAAATATTCAGTATAGTATAATATTTTTACTTATCATCGGTTAATGTATTTTAACTAGTTTTGATTACCAAAATGAGTTTAGATTAAAGTTACAGGTAAGTAGATCATCAACACTAAAGTTACTTTGACTTTTATCGCAAGAAAGCTCAAAATATGAATCTTTTGATATAGTTATATTTGCATTGGCTCCATAGCTAAAGAGATTATCTTTAGCCCAAAAAGATCGACCACCACCTAAAGTTGCTCCTATTTCACCCTTTAAAAATTTCCAAGTAAGGAGGTATTTTAGATATGAGGCATCATACTTTTTGGGTGGTTTTGCACAACTGTTTGGCTTAGAGTTAAACTCTAAATTCTCTTCTAAAAGTATCTTATGTCCTAAACTAGCTCCATTAGTTTCATAGACAGGGTAGTTTATGTTGGCATAGATATTTCTATTTTTATCTTCAAAATAATTTAGATCAACTCCGATATTTAGGCTCTTTAAGTTAGCCAATAGCCACCTGTCATGCAATCCTATGTGAATCACATCTAACTTTTTTTCAACATTGCAAGTTGAATAATTTACAAATACACCATTTCTTTTAAATGCATCAAGACTAAGATCATGAGTCCCTAAATTATGCTCAAATGAAAACATAGGAACAAAACTGTTAAATTTTTTGAAGTGATCTAGCCCCAAAGATACCTCCCAATGAGGAGCTTTAAGACTTAAAAAGAGGGACTTTGCATCATACTCATATCTCTTTTTGGATTTATAGTTTTTATCTTTAAATTGACTATTCTCTACACTCATTCCAAAGCCCATATCATCATATGTGATGATGTTATTTATACCAATTTTAGGAGTAAATACTCTTAGCTTTCCATTTGAAGCATAATCACTTCCAATCGAGATATTTGGTTTGAGGCGATTTGGGTCATTTTGTAAGTGCAAGAGTGAGCTATATTTTGGAGATTTGTCAAACTTTATATCTTCAAATGAGAATGCTTCGTTTGGATCTATATCTTTTTTACCAACTTCTGTTAGAACTATGTCTTTATATCTTCTTGGCTTTCTTACATCACCTTTGGCTATCTTGTATAGTTTTTTCACCTCTACAAGAAGTTTTTTATCTTTTGAATTTCTCCTTTTTGAAAGGTAAGCCTCCAAACTTCTTAATTCACTTCTAGCTCTATACCAATCCCTGTCTTTGAAAGTGTGCATAAGTGCATTTGCATATCTGTATTTTGCAAGGGCATATAGATCTTTTGGATGGTGGCTAAGAATCTTCTCATACTCACTCTTACTCTTTTTGAAACTCTTCTTTTTATCAAAAGATGATGCCAAATGAAATCGTATCAGATCATCGTTAGGATATGAGTTCAAATAGTTATAAAAATATGGAATTGCTCTATCTTCTTTTTGGCTAAAGTAGTAAATCTCTCCAATCTCTTTGGCTATTTTTGGATCTTTTGTCAAATGATAGTACTTAAGATAGTGATTAAGTGCATTTGAAAAGTCTCTTTTTTTGTGAAAATAGACAGCCTTTCTTAAAATATCATCTCTTGTTTTAGTTGCAATGTATCTTGAGCTCTCTTTATCGTTTGGATAGTTTTTCTTTAATCTTCTAAAAATCTCCTCTGCTTTTTTCTTCTTACCTGCCTTATCATATGCAAAAGCTGCTCTTTTTAGGTAGTAGTGTCTTTTTTTTGGATCTTTTTGGGCATTTGCAACTTGTGGAAGATAGTAGATAGCGTGTTTAAAATCACCTTTGTCATAGAGGATATTTGCATATAACTCTTTAGTTTGAAGATTTGTTTTACGAACAGGATATATAGTTTTGAAAGCTTCATTTAGCTTGCCTCTCCACCACAGATGTATGGTATATAAAACCCTAGCTTCAAGACTGTTTGGATGAGTTTTTACAAACTCTCTCATAACTTTTAACTGTTCATTTTTTTGATTATTTAGTCCTAAGAGATAGACATAATCTTTGAGAGATTTTAGTGATTTAGTTTGGTAATACTCATTTTTCACTCTTAAGAATTTTTGTTTTTGTGTAAATTCTTTTTCTATTTTGCTTCCTTGGATTCTAGGATCTTGGGCTAATCTTTGACCCTCTTTGTTCTCTCCGATTAAGTCATAAGCCCTTAAAGCCTTGCTGTATATATCTTTATCGACTCTAATACCAAGTTCTTTTGCTCTCTCAAATGCTTTGGTAAAAAGTTTATAATTTTTATTTTCGTAGATCAGTCTTAGATATTCAGAAGTGCTAAGAGAGTCCTTTCCTGCAATCTTTTTTAATGAGTTGATAAATTTTACCTTTTTATCTAAGTTTTTAGCGACTATATTTTTGGGATCTATTTTTAATATTTCACGAATATATTTTGATGACTCTTTGTATGACCTGTTTTGGTAGTAGTATTTTGCAAGCAGTATTCTGTCACGAATATCGAATTTATTGCTTTTTATCTGACTTTTCACATAATCTACATCTATATTGATAGCATACAGCAAAGATGAGGCACATAGTGATATTAATACTCTTTTCATACCGATAAACATCGGCAAAAAAGAGATTTATTTTATAAAACTATATAAAAGCTCTATCTCCTTATCCCAGATACTATCATCTATAGTTTCCAAAACAAGAGGAATATCATTCATTCTCTCATCATTCATGATAAGCTTAAAAGCATCAAGTCCTATCTTTCCTTCTCCTAAAGAGTGATGTCTATCTACCCTGCTTCCAAGATCCGGCTTTGAGTCGTTGATATGCATACCTTTTAGATACTCAAAGCCTACTAGCTTCTCAAATTCATCCCAAGTTTTATCATAACTCTCTTTGTCTCTGATATCATATCCGGCTGTAAACATATGACAAGTATCTATGCAAACTCCGACTCTGCTTTTGTCTTCGCTCTTGTCGATAAGGTATGCTAAATGTTCAAACTTATACCCTAAGTTGCTTCCTTGACCTGCCGTGTTTTCTATAACCAAGATCACATCTTTGGTTTCTCTTAGTGTCTCATTCATCGAATCTGCTATCTTTTCAAGACACTCCTCTTCGCTGATCTTCTTTAGATGAGATCCTGGATGAAAGTTCAATCTATCAAGCCCTAGTTGTTCACATCTTTTGACTTCATCGATAAAAGATTCGAGAGATTTTTGCCTCTTCTCCTCTTCTGGATGTCCTAGATTTATGAGATAACTATCATGTGGCAGGATATGTTGTGGCAAAATCTCTGCAAGCTCCAAGTTTTTTTTAAAAGCATCTATACTCTCTTGTGTGAGAGGTTTTGCTTTCCATTGTCTTTGATTTTTGGTGAAGAGGGCAAATGCTTTTGCCCCGATATTTTTAGCATTTTTGGGAGCATTTTCCACCCCTCCACTTGCACTCACATGTGCTCCGACAAACTTTGCCACCTATTTCAACCTTCTTAGTTTAATCACAATTTTGTTTTTCATATCTTTAAAGTAGATACTTCCTGGAGTAGTTTTATATCTGATACTATATTCAGGTGTATTGATCTTTTGCATAAAACCACCTGTAATCCTTCTTAGATTCCTACCACCCATAATAGGCTGTTTTGTAAGAACATTGTTGATCAGTTCAGCTGGATAAGCACTCGATAGGTAGTCTTGGTTAAACTCCTCTTTTGAGATGCAGTTGTGATTTACACAGACATCGCTTGAGATTTTCAAAGTAACAAGAGGTTTTCCGGCTGAGAGGATTTGCAGATCAATCACACCGTTTTCTTCCTGCATAAATGCGGCATCAGAGTATGCAAATTTTTTGGTCTTCAATGTCGCTACATAGCTTTGGGAGATAGTTGGATCCATCACCGGTTCATCTCCTGGCATTTCTTCACTTCCACCCAATATAATCTCCCGTCTTTGTGGTGATAATGTTTGATTCCCCTCAATGGTACCATTTATTTCACTGCCTAGTATCACTGATGGATTTTCAAGAGGATTGGTACTTGGTATTTGCTGACCTAAAATCGGCTTTGTTCTCTTAGTTGGTACCGATGAGATTGGTCTGTTTATCTTCCCTTTGACAACTATTGGTTTTTGTCCACATCCGCTCATTATGAACAAAGTAGCAATTATTACTATAAAAACTTTCATGAAAACTCCTTTCGTTAATGGCATATTAACATACCAAAAGCAAATTTTAGATATATTCTTCAAATTTAAAAAGCAACACAAAGGAATAAAATGAGTATAAAAAGTAAGAAAATAGATTCTGCAAATGCACAAATCAGTGCCACTATATCAGAAGAGGAAATATCAAAAAAAGAGAACCAGATAGCAAAAGCAGCTTCAAAAGATATGAAAGTTGACGGGTTTAGAAAAGGAAAAGTTCCTGTTCATGTAGTCAAAGCAAGATATGGTGACAAACTAAGAGAAGATGCGAAAAATGAAGCGATTTCAGAGGCTTACCAAAAAGGACTAAAAGAGTTAAAATTAGATCAAAACTCTATTATCGGAGAGCCAAGAGTAGAGAAGTTTGAAGAAAAAGATGGAAATTTTGAGCTTGAAGTGAGTATCGCACTAAGACCTGAAATTAAGCTTGAGGGTTACAAAGAGCTAATACCTGAGATAAAAGAGCCAAAAGTCAGTGATAAAGAGATTCAAGAGAGACTTCAAAAACTTCTTGAAGCAAATGCCGAGCTTAAACCTCTAAAGAAAAAAAGAGCTTTGAAAAAGGGTGATTTTGCACTCTTTGATTTTGAAGGGTTTGTAGATGGAAAACCGTTTGAGGGTGGAAAAGCAGAAGGTTATACTCTTGAGATAGGAAGCGGTCAGTTTATCCCTGGATTTGAAGATGGTATGGTAGGAATGAAAATCGATGAAGAGAAAGATATCACGGTAACATTTCCAGAGGATTATGCCTCAAGTGATCTTGCGGGAAAAGATGCGGTTTTTAAAGTAAAGCTACATGAAATTCAAGAAAAAGTTGTTCCTGCCGATCTAGATGATGAGATTCTGAAAAAGCTATTGCCAGGGGAGGAGAAACCAAGCGAGGAGCTTTTGAAAGAGAAAATCAAAGAGCAACTTGAAAATGAGAAGCTTGCAAAACTTTATCAAGAAGAGATAAAGCCAAAATATGTAGAAGAGCTTGTAAAAAAATATAAGATTGATCTACCAAAAAATATCGTAGAACAAGAGATGGATATGGCTTTTAGAAATGCTCTTAGCTCTATGAAAGAGGATGAGGTCAAAAAGTTTTCAAGTGATGCAAAAGAGGCCGAGAAGAAAAGAGAAGAATACAGAAAAGATGCCCAGGACAGTGTAAAGCTGACTTTCATCGTAGATGAGTTGGCAAAGTTAGAGAAGATCAATGTCGAAGATCAAGAGGTAATGAGTGCAATTTATATGGAGGCACTTCAAGCAGGTCAAGATCCTCAAAGCTATATCAAGCAGTATGAAGATCAGGGACTGCTTCCTGCTGTGAAGATGGCTATCATCGAAGATAGACTCTTTGCAAAATTGTTTAATGAAAAATTAGGAAAGAAATAAAAAAACAGGGGTTTAAATGAGTTATGTTCCAATAGTCATAGAAAAGACAGGACGAGGCGAAAGAAGTTATGATATATATTCACGACTTCTAAAAGATAGAATTATTATGCTAAACGGTGAGGTAAATGATGCTGTTTCTGCTTCAATCGTAGCCCAACTGCTCTTTTTGGAGGCTGAAGACCCTGATAAAGATATCTATCTGTATATCAACTCTCCAGGTGGAGTGATCACTTCAGGAATGGCTATGTATGATACGATGAACTATATCAAGCCTGATGTCAGTACCATCTGTATCGGTCAAGCAGCATCTATGGGTGCATTTTTGCTCTCAGCTGGAGCCAAAGGTAAAAGATTTGCCCTGCCACATGCAAGAATCATGATACATCAACCTCTTGGTGGTGCCCAGGGACAAGCTACTGATATTCAGATTCAGGCAAAAGAGATCCAAAGAATGAAAGACCAACTAAACCAACTAATCGCAGAGCAAACAGGCAAACCGGTAGAACAAATCGAAAAAGATACCGACAGAGATAACTTTATGAGTGCAGCAGAAGCGGCAGAGTATGGTTTGATTGACAAAGTTTTAGAGAAGCATTAGGAGGGTAGAATGGGAGTAGTATTAGATGATAGACACAAAATCATCGGCAAAAGTAACCTAGAAAGCAAAGAGGATATAAGTAAAAAAGTCTCTTTGGTAGCCAAGCAGACAATTTTTGCGATGAATAAAGACAAAGTCATCCCTACTCCTGAAAATTATAAAACCTACTTTGAGAGTCAGATGGAAAGGAGATCTTCAGAAGATAAGAGTGAGATAGAGAATTTAATTGTCAACGAAGAGATAACAGAAGTCCAACATGTAGCTACACTTGAAAAAGATGTCCAAGATGCCTATTTGCATATCAAGAATATGGCTGAGCTTATAGCAAGTTCTTACAACAAACTTAGTAGGCTCTATAAACTCACAAAAGAGACATCTATAAATCCTACTTCTGCGTCTTTAGTCAAATTTCAAGAACACTTAGAATCAACTCTACCTATACTGAAGAAAGATCTCTCACGAATAAATGGCAACTATTCTCAAACTGCAAATATCATTAAAGATTTTAGTCAAAAAGCGATTTATGACAAAAAATATGGAACACATAACAAAAAATATCTCCTAAAAGTGGTCGAAAGTGCAATCAACACGAATGCTCAATTTGACTATCCAAATACACTTATAGCCGTAAGAATCAAACCAGATATCATAGATGCCCTACACTCAAGCAAAGATAAAGAGTTAGTAAGAATAAACCTATCAAAGATATTATACAAACGATCAAGAAGAAGTGATGTGGTAGCTCACTATGAAGATGGTATATTTATGATATTATTAAAACATACAGATAAAAAATTGGCTCAAATTACAATGAAACGGATTCAAGATGCCGTAGAAGATGCAAGTTTTTTAGTAAATGGTAAAGAAATTGATGTAAAATTGGACTTTGGTTATGCACCTATAAAAAAAGATGACATTAAAGAATCAGTTATCATGGAGGCACTTGATAGTTTAGGATGATAAGAGAAATTATTACCTACCCAAATAAAATACTCAAACAAAAGTCAAAAGATGTTATAGACTTTAATGAAGAACTGCATACCCTTTTAGATGATATGTATGAGACAATGATAGCCAAAAATGGAATAGGTTTGGCTGCTATTCAAGTGGCTGTTCCTTTAAATGTCCTGATCATAAATCTCCCGGACAAAGATGACAAACAGAAAAAAGATGACCTTTTAGAGATAATAAATCCCACTATCATCCAAAAAGAGGGTAAAACAGTCTATCAAGAAGGCTGCCTAAGTGTACCTGGATATTATGAGGATGTTCAAAGAGCAGAGCATATAAAAGTGGAGTATTTTAACAGATATGGAGAAAAACAGACTTTGGATTGCCATGAGTTGTTGGCTATAGCTATCCAACATGAGATGGATCATTTAGAGGGTGAACTTTTTATAGAGAAATTATCATATCTAAAAAGAAAAAAATTTGAAAAAGAGTGGAAAAAAAGAGCTAAAGAGAAGAGATAAAGTTGAAGACTCTTTTATGTGCCACTCAAGATGGTATAGATGCAAAGCCAGTTGATGTAGAGGTCGCTTATGTTAGAGGATTGCCTTCCTTTTCGATAGTAGGATTGGCTCAAACCTCTATCCAAGAATCCAAAGAGAGAGTCAAAAGTGCTTTAAGTTCTATAGATTTTAAATTTCCTACACAAAAAGTTACTGTCAATCTCTCTCCTTCAGATTTGAAAAAAGAGGGAAGCCATTTTGATCTGCCAATAGCTCTGCTTATAGCACTGCAGAATGAGAGTGTTGATTTTAAGGATTTTATAGCATTAGGAGAGCTTGGGCTTGATGGAACTTTAAAAGATACAAGCTCAATATATACTCTTGTTCTCTCACTAGCAAATGCAGGTAAAATTAAAAATATTGTTATTCCAAAAGAGTCTCTTTCCAAAATCTCAAATATACCAAATATCAATATCTATGCCCCAAGCAATTTAAAAGAGGCAATAGAACTCTTTAAAGATCCAAAATCCTTTCCAAAACATACCCCAAAAATAGATATAAAAGCAAAAACTCTCAAAATCGATAAAGAGTACTACTACCATGAGGAGTATCCGCTTGATTTTTTAGATGTAAAAGGTCAAGAGAGTGCCAAGAGAGCTTCACTGATAGCGGCTGCTGGAATGCATAATATACTATATGAGGGGAGTCCTGGATGTGGGAAAAGTATGTGTGCTAAAAGGGTGCCGTATATTATGCCCCCTATGAGTCTGGAGGAGATTTTGACAAATGCCAAACTTCAATCACTTTACAAAAATGAGCCTACATTTGAGCCAAAGAGAATTTTTCGCTCTCCTCACCGTTCATCAAGTGCATCAAGCATATTTGGAGGAGGCAGCAAAAATGCACAAATCGGAGAAATTGCACTTTGTGGGAATGGTGGAGTTTTGTTTTTTGATGAGTTTCCATATTTTGGCAAATCGATTCTTGAATCTCTTAGACAACCGTTAGAAGATCACAAACTGCTCATATCAAGAGTAAACTCCAAAATTGAGTATCAGGCAAAATTTTTATTCATTGCAGCTATGAATCCATGCCCTTGTGGTAATCTTCTAAGCAGTAATAAAAATTGTCGTTGCTCTGAAGTAGAGATAAATCGCTACAACAACCGCCTCTCTGCTCCTGTGTTAGATCGTATTGATCTTTTTGTTCAAATGGATGAGACTGATCCGCATGATATGCCTACAATCAGCTCCAAAGAGATGCACATGAAAGTTTTGAGTGCTTTTAAGATGCAAAAAGAAAGAGGTCAAACAGAGTTAAACGGCAAAATAGATGATAAAGAGATTGCCAAATTTTGCATACTTGATGATGAATCAAAAGAGATTTTGGATCAATCCGCAAGGAGATTTGGACTCTCTCAAAGAGCGATAAATAAAATCCTCAAAGTCTCAAGAACCATAGCAGACCTTGACTCTAGCCAATCAATCAAAAAAGGGCATACTTTAGAAGCTCTTAGATTTAGAATGAAAAAATAGTATTAATAGGTACCATATAGTAAAATGTGGTACCAATGCTTCACAAGGAAAAATAATTGATTTTTGGAAAAATCGACTATATAAATCTATTGCCGTTTTATATATGGACAAAGAAAAATATAAAAAATTCCCAATTTAAACAGATTATGAATTATAAAAAAGATTTTCCATCAAGTATCAACAAAGCTTTTAAAAAGAGAAAAATTGATGCGGCTTTTATCTCATCCATAGAGAGTGCAAGAGGAAATTTTACAACTTTGGATATCGGAATAGTCGCCAATAAAGAGATAAAGAGTGTTTTAGTCAAAAAAGGCACATTTGAAGCTGATCCTCACTCTGCCACATCAAATCTATTGGCACAAAAGCTAAATATACAAGGTCAAGTCATCATAGGAGATAAAGCCCTAAAGCTCTATATAAAAGATCCTTCAACTTATATTGATCTTGCTAGGGAGTGGAACAAAAAACATCAAGTACCATTTGTTTTTGCAAGACTTTGTGTCAATAAAAACCGACTTTTTTACCACAAGTTATCAAAAAAGTTTCTAAAATCAAAAGTGAAAATTCCAAGCTATATACTAAATGAGTATGCCCTATCAAGAGAAATTCCAAAAAAAGAGATTTTGAACTATTTAAATTTGGTAAGTTATGATATTGGTACCAAAGCAAAGAGAGGACTTAAAAGATTTTTAGGATAAAATTCTCCAAATTAATTAAATAGGAGCAAATATGTCAAAAGTACCTGAGAATGTAGGATGTGATAATCAAGAGTGTTTTGAAAAAAACAACTGCAAGAGAAATGAGATTGCAAAAGATGGAAGTGCCGTTGAGGTAAAGACCTTTGGTGGAACTCCAGAAAAAGGGTGTGGCAAGTTTATCGCCAAAGATAAATAATGATCAACTTAGAAGAGGTATCAAAGTTTGAAACACTCCGACCACAAGTCAGGGCATATATGTGCCTCTTGCTGGGTAGGAGTATTCCAAACTATCTGCCGGATCCGCAGCTTAGTATAATAATCGATGCTATCAAACAGATACGAAAAGAGAATATCTCTATCGAAGCTTTTTATGTGCTAAACGAAAGGGGTATCCAAATAACAGATACATTTTCCAACCTCCCAAATAAAAAAAACTCAAAAGGCAAAAATTTAAGTTCCCGTGCCTACTACTACAAAGCCGTTAGAACCAAAAAGTGTGTCATTACAAATCCGTATCCATCCATACTTACAAATAATCTAACCGTAACAGCCTCATATCCCGTTTATGATGATAAAAACAGACTAAGATTTATCGTCTGCATTGATATATCTTTAAAAGAGTTGCTCAAATTTGCAAAGCCTTCTACTGTTGATCTCTCTTTTTCATTTATCAATAAATTTACATACACTATATTTTCTCTCGCTTTAGCATTTGTCTCATTTTTGCTCTTTTTTCATGGCATCAAAAGCATCACTACCTATGGCTTGTCGATAGATCAACTAGAGATAAAAGAGATGTTTGAATCAACTATTTTAATAACACTCTCACTTGCTATATTTGATTTGGTAAAAACCATATTTGAAGAGGAAGTATTAGGACACCACCACGATCCAAAGTCCCGTGATATTCACAGAACTATGATAAAATTTCTAGGTTCTATTATCATCGCTCTTTCTATTGAAGCATTGATGCTTGTATTTAAGTTTGCATTAATTGGTCCGCAAAAAATCATATATGCAGTCTTGTTGCTAGGTGGTGTGACAATGCTTCTGTTTGGATTGTCATTTTATCTCAAGTCAACAGAAAACAGAAAAAACCAAATGGATTGAGAGTAGCAAAGGGTGATGATAAATCCCTCCTCTCAACATATTTGGTTATCTTTTATACATATGTTTTTTTTAATTGTATAAATTTTAATCAATGATTCCTATCATAATTAACCAAAGCTTGAATACAATCAAGAGAATATCAATGAGAATTATCTTATAATCAGCATTATAATATCTCTATAAGGAGGAGAAATGAGTTTTGATACTTCAGTGGAGCTGTTGAAGTTTCACAATGTTGCATATACCATATATGCTATGTTTATCATATCAGTAGTTGCTTGGTTCGCTTATAATATCACAAGAAAAGAGAAAGCCAAGCCAATCGTTCGTATTCCGTTTTATCTATATATCGGATTTTTAGTTACT
>QNZU01000055.1 GCA_003978405.1 Sulfurospirillum sp. | reverse complement strand
CCTCCCTCAGGATTAAAATCTTGAGTGATTGCTAATGCTTCTAAAAGAGTTGATTTGCCACTACCATTTTCTCCTATGATAAAGGTAACATTTGGATGAAAAAGAGTTCTTTGTAAATTTTTCACAACCGGCAAGCAAAGAGGATACTCATCAAAGTTTTCAATCTTTTCAGATTTTAAATCCATAGAGATCAAAAAATTCTCTTTTGCCTTTAGAGAATTTTGGGCAATGTTTTTAGACTCTTCTTTATATAAATCTTCTACTACTTCATAGAACTTTGGATATTTCTGCTTTACCCACTCTTGATCTAAGATCCACTTTGCATATGAGAGATCATTCTCTAAGACATCAACTTCTCGACCCTTGTATTTACCAAATTCTATCTGCACATCTATCCTAAATCAGATACTCTTTAAACTCTTTACACTCTCGCAAATATCATCTTGTCTCATAAAATGCTCACCTATCAAAAAGGCATCTACTCCGATTTTGTTAAGCTCTACTATCGTCTCTTTGTCGTTAATCCCACTCTCAGCAACGATTATTTTGCCATTTGGGATAAGAGGTATTAGCTTTTGGCTTAGACTCATATCCATCTCAAATGTTTCAAGATTTCTATGATTTATACCGATGATATCAGCTCCTGCAAAGATAGCCTTAGTCAAGTCCTCTTTATCGTGTATCTCAACCAATGCATTCATTCCAAGGTGCCAAGTGTAGTTTAGAAGATCTTTTAACTCCTTCTTACTCAAAGCCTTTGCGATTAACAAAACAAAATCAGCTCCATAAACCAAAGCCTCTACTAACTGATACTCACTAACAATAAAATCTTTTCTAAGAAGCGGAGTTGGAACATATCTTCTAATGCCAGTTAGATACTCTATATTTCCTTGAAAAAAGTGAGGTTCAGTCAGCACAGAAATGGCATCTACTCCAGCCTTGGCATACTCTTGGGCGATAAAGAGTGGATCAAAATCCTCTCTTATGACTCCCTTGCTAGGACTTGCTTTTTTTACCTCGGCTATTATCTTGTAAGGGTCCTCTTTTGTAGAAGTAAGATATGGTTTGACATCTCTTGGAGGGTAGGGGTTGTATGCAAGTGATCTTCCTAGCCACTCAAGCGGAAACTCTTTCTCTCTTTTTTTAAGATCCTCTTTTGTCTTTTTTATAATATCATCTAGTATCATTGGCACTCTCTTATTTTTTTGTAGTGATCTTTTATCTCTTTTGCTTTTGCACCCTCAACAATCGGTTCAATCGTCTCTAAGGCTTTTTGACAATCTCCATTTCTGTAGTACCCCCAAGCCAAAGAGTCGATAAAAAATGGAGCTTTTGGCTTTTTTGCAAGGGCTTTTTTGACAAGTTGCATACCCTTTTTTACATCGATATTCTCATCGATTAACACATATCCGTAAAAGTTGTTATAGATTGGATCATCTATGTGTTGAACCACTCTATCAAAGTTTTTACTAAAGTAATTTAAAAACTTCTTATCTTTTTTTTCTCTGCTCTCATACTCTATCATCATAAGCTGTGCTAGCATATCAAGATCTCCACTCTCACTATAGAGTCTTTTTGCCAACTCTTTGGCACTTTTATAATCTTTTTTACTCAGATACAGATCAAGGAGCAGTCTATCGTTGATATGGTTTTTTTTCAAAAAATCTATCGCTTTGTCTTTGTCGTCAATATATCTGTAAAGAGTGATTAGCATATTGGCATAAGAGAGCTTTTTTGTCTTTTTGTATAATCTTTTTGTCAGATCGATTATCGGATCCACCTCATTTTTATCTTTGTAGTATGTGATTAGTCTTGCACAGATATTCTCATCACACTCAATAAAATCGGTATGGTTTTTCAATACCTTTATCGCCTCATCAACTTTTCCCACTCTCTCAAGTAGATCGCTTAGCACTAGTGCATTGTTTGCAGTTTTATTTTTATTGTATTTGTCTTTGAAAAATTTAAGTGCTTTTTGGGTTTTGCCAAGACCAAGATCGATTGTTGCTCTTAGCATTTTTTGTGCATCTTGCATTTTTGGACTTGAATCCAATGGAATGGTACCAATAAGCTTGTCAGCTGTTTTAAAATCTTTTGTATCGATATAAAATGCGACAGAGTAGCGTTTTAGATTGATATCATTTGGATGATCTTTTAGTGCCTGGTTTAAGATCTCTTTTACTTTTTTAAAATCTTTAATACTTCCGTACCACTTTAGTGCTTCATAGGCAAAATCAAGATTTTTGGTATCAAAATAGAGTTTTTCAAAATATTTTGCGGCAGACTCTTTGTCTCCTAGATATTTGGCATCAAGTGCTGCCAAAAGATAAAAATCATCTTTGCTGTAAGTGGCATCGGCTCCAAGTTGAACCATTTTTAAAGGAGTCTTTATGCCATGTCGAATGGTTTTGGCTCCACACGAACCCAAAAAGAGCAGTACTAATATAAGGGTAAGATTCCTGGACACTCTTTTACTACCTCTTTTGTATTATTTATAAAGTGATCCCAAAAGGGAAATGTTCTACACTGAGATGGTCTTGCTTCATAAATTTTACATCTTTTTTGAACAAGATCAAAAAACTCACACACAAAGTTGTTTTTGTCTATCTCTATCTCTTTTAAAGAGTAGCGAAAACGAACTTTTCTTAAGTGAGTATTTACAAACTCCTTCTCATCCATCTCAAGATATGATGCTATCTCTTTGAGTTCATTTTTGCTCACCCACACATAACCGCTCTCGCCGATACAGCAGTTGCCTTCACACTCATAACAGGCATTTGTATCAAATGCGAAGTTAAAACCCTCTTTTTTTATAATGTTTTGCATTTTATACTATATGTCCTTGTCTTTTGGTAAATATTTTTTGCTTCAGCACTTAAATCCTCATCCACAAAGTGAATAAGTGGAGCTTCGATTTTGCAAAGAGAGTTTGAACTCTTTTTCGCCTCTATCAATACCAAATTGGCATCTTTTTGCATTTTACCATAGACAAATCGGATTTTATTAACCCTGAATTTATACTTACTTAAAAGTGCCAAAATACTTTGAATCTGTTTGGCATCATAGCAGAAGATCAGCTCTCCTTTTGGTTTAATAAGAGAGTTTGATTTTTTGATAAACTCTTCAAGCTCTAAAAAGCTGTTGTATCTTGATTTTTGAATTATAGAGTTTTGGCTTTTGCTGACACCTTCATGGTAGTATGGTGGATTTGAGATGATAAAATCAAACTTTTTCTCATCCTCAAACTCTCTAAAGTCGATATTGACAAATTTCGCTTCTAAAGAGTTTACTCTTGCATTGATTTTGGATAAGAGTATATTGTGATCTTGTAGATCAATTCCCGTTAAATCGATAGAGAAATCTCTCTTTAAAAGAAGTCCTACAACTCCACATCCGCACCCCACATCCAATACTCTTCCTTTTGGCTTGGTCTTGGAGATAAAGTCATAAAGAAAGTGTGCATCGGAGTTAAATAAAAATCCACTCTCCTCTTGATAAAGAAGCAAAGAAAAACCTTTTTGTTTTGATTTTAGCACCATATTGATATAATTTTGCAAAAAGGATTCTCTTTGATTATTATTCCAGCTCGTCTTGCCTCTACCCGTTTTCCCAAAAAAGTCCTAGCTGATATTGATGGAACTCCCATGGTTGTCGCTACCGCAAAGAGAGTCAAAGATATTGACAGAGTTGTTATCGCTACCGATTCTAGTGAGGTTTTAGATATTGCCAAAGAGTATGGCTTTGAAGCGGTACTTACAAGAGAGGACCACCAAAGTGGAACAGATAGGATCAATGAAGCAGCAAGCAAATTAAATCTTTCAGATGATGAAATCGTAATCAACCTTCAAGGAGATGAGCCGTTTATAGAAAAAGAGGTGGTTCAAGCACTCTATAACAGATGCAAAAATATCAAAGATGAGATGATGGTATCTTGCTACAAAGAGATAGAGAGTGATCTTGGGGATGATCCAAATCTTGTCAAAGTGGTACTAAACAGATATGAAGAGGCTATATACTTTTCAAGATCAAAAATCCCGTTTGCAAGAGATGCAGAGTCTAAATATTTTGGACATATTGGAATCTACGGTTTTAAAAGAGCTACATTAAAGGAGTTTTGTAGTCTTGGGCACTCTCCTCTTGAAGATATAGAGAAGCTTGAACAGTTAAGAGCTATCTATCACGGAAAAAAGATTTCTATGGTTAGGGTAGAGAGTAACAGTTTTGGGATTGATACGATTGAAGATCTAAATAAAGCTTTGGATATCAGAAAAAGAGGAGGCAAAAACTGATATCTCAAAGCCTTACAACTAAATCGGCACCATTTAAGAGCTCTGCACTCTAAATTAATAATTTTTTTTAACCTAATTGACTCTAAAAAGTTGATAAAATAGATATATTGATTGTTTTACAAATAAAGTAAGCCTATTTTAATTTTTATTATATTAAATTTATCCTTTATGTAAAAAGGTAACATAAATAGAAAAAAAATCTCTTAAGTATAATTTTACTTAACTTTTTTTTTCAAAAACCGATACTCCTTTTAAGCGATAAGAAGTCGCAAATATACTAAGGATGGTGAATTATGGTTGGGAAGAAGATGTTTTTTCTAAAGGCACTCTTAAGATCTGAAAAACTTAGAGATCAGGTAAGTTTTGATGATTTTTTGGCGACCTATACAAAAGAGAAACTAGCTGCTTTTGCAAACTCTGACATACACAATGACAGAGAGGGCGAAAAAGAGCTTAGTGGAATTTTGTTCAAAGTTGAGTGGAACAGGGATGATCCGTTTTTTGTTCGTGAAGCAAATGAGAAGATGGTTGAGAGTATCGGTTTTGAGACAAGAGAGCACGATGTATTGGTAAAATGGAATGAAAATGAGTTTTTATTGATTCTTCCAGAGTGCAGTCTTGAGTCTGCAAATAAAATAGCTCATCTTATCAAAAGTATTGTAGTGAGTAAGACATTTGTCAATATGAGAGCGACACTTGAATATGCTACTACTTTGCAAGAGGATGATGATACACCTGATAGTTTTACTTCAAGATTGGAGAGACTTTTACATAAAGAGAAAGCAGCATAATCTGCTTCTCTTTTAATCTACCCTTTCTTACCCTTTATAATAAATCGCAAGGCATTTAGCCTGATAAACCCTTCTGCATCTTTTTGGTTATAAACTTCGTCCTCTTCAAAGGTACTAAACTCTTCGCTAAATAGTGAATTTGGTGAACTTCTACCAACAACCGTTACATTTCCTTTATAAAGCTTTAGTCTGACTACTCCATCGACTCCCTCTTGAGATTTGTCAATCGCAGCTTGAAGCATTTGTCTCTCCGGTGAGAACCAAAAACCGTTATATATCAGTGTGGCATATCTTGGCATCAGCTCATCTTTTAGGTGAGCTGCTTCTTTATCAAGAGTGATTGACTCTATCGCTCTGTGGGCTTTTAGCATAATGGTACCACCTGGAGTCTCATAGCAACCTCTTGCTTTCATACCGACAAACCTGTTCTCTACTATATCAATTCTTCCGATTCCATGTTTGTTTCCAAGTGCATTCAGATTCTCAAGCATAGATGAGGCAGACAACTCTTTGCCATTTAGTGATATTGGATCTCCGTTTTTGTATCCTATCTCTATATACTCAGGAGTATCGGGAGCATTTTGGGGACTCACACTCCATCTCCACATAGACTCTTCTGGTTCAACATTTGGATCTTCAAGGATCAGCCCCTCATATGAGATATGAAGTAGATTTGCATCCATCGAGTAGGGTGATTTACCCTTTTTTTGATCTATCTTTATACCGTGATCTTTGGCATATTTGAGCAGCTTTTCTCTTGAGTTTAAATCCCACTCTCTCCATGGAGCTATCACTGTGATATCTGGATTTTGGCTAAGATATCCTATCTCAAAACGAACTTGATCGTTTCCTTTTCCGGTAGCTCCATGAGCTACTGCATCGGCTCCAGTAAGTTTCGCAATCTCAATCTGTCTTTTTGCTATCAAAGGTCTGGCAATTGAAGTTCCAAGCAGATACTCCCCCTCATAGATCGCATTTGCCCTAAACATTGGAAATACATAATCCCTTACAAACTCCTCTTTTAAATCTTCTATAAAGATATTTTCAGGCTTTATTCCAAGATCAATGGCTTTTTGCCTAGCTGGTTCTACCTCTTCACCTTGCCCGATATCTGCAGTGAATGTAATCACTTCGCAGTTATACTCATCTTGGAGCCACTTTAGTATGATGGAAGTATCAAGACCTCCACTATAAGCTAGTACTACTTTTTTGACATCTTTTTTTGACATTGTAACCCTTATGAAAAATTTTGAGTATTCTATCCAAAGATCACTTTAGAGGTTCTCTTTCATAGAAAAAGAGAAATATTTTGTATTTTTTTACACTTTTCAACAAGATTTAAAACTTTTATTATAAAATGATTATTAAATTTACATATTAGGTAAAAAAGTTGAGAATAGATAAGTTTTTGAATGTTGTCAATATCGTAAAAAGAAGAGCAATCAGTGAAGATATGTGCAAATCAAAAGTCGTTTCGATAAATGGAACTGTTTGCAAACCTGCTAAGGATGTCAAAGTAGGGGATATCATCACAATAACTTACCTAAAAGGTGATCAAAAGTTTGAAGTTTTAAAAATCCCAGAATCAAAGTCGATTCCAAAGTCAAAAAAGGATGAGTATGTCAAAGAGCTTTGATGAAGCAAAGTTGAAGTTTGAAAATCTCTTTGCCAACAAAATGAGTGAAGATGAGGCTAGAGGTTTTTTGGTGGAGCTTTACAAAAAGGGTGAGAGTGCAGATGAGATTGCGGCTGCGGTTTCTGTGATGAGAGAGTATTCAATCAAGCTTGATATTGATGAAAAGTTACAAGAGAAGCTTATTGATGTGGTAGGTACCGGAGGCGATAAGAGTGGAAGTTTTAATATCTCCTCCACCGTTTCGATATTACTATCTTCAACCGGAAGTTATGTAGCAAAGCACGGAAACAGAAGTATCACCAGCAAAAGTGGAAGTGCCGATATGCTTGAAGCATTGGGTATCAATCTAAATCTTGGTACCAAAGAGCAAGCAACTATGCTTCAAGAGTGCGGATTTTGTTTTTTGTTTGCCCAAAACCATCATCCTGCTATGAAGCATATCATGCCAATTAGAAAGAGTCTTGATCATAGGACGATTTTTAATATCCTTGGACCTCTCACGAACCCCGCCGGTGTGAAAAAGTATCTGATTGGAGTCTTTGAGAGAGATTTTTTAGATCCTATTATAAAGGCTTTGAGTATGCTTGATACCAAAAGTGCCATAGCCGTTAGCAGCAAAGATGGAATGGATGAGATTAGTATCAGTGATATTACCTATGCCATTGAGTTAAATGAACAAGGTAGCAGAGAGTTTGAGATAGATCCGCAAAATTTTGGAATGAAGCTCTACCCTCACAGTGAAATTCTGGGCTTGGATGCTAAATCAAATGCCAAAATTACAAAAGATATCTTAGAAGGTGAAGAGAAGGGTGCCAAAAGAGATATTGTCTTGCTTAATGCCGGTGTTGCTTTGGTCGTTGATAAAGTGGCAAGAGATATCAAAGAGGGCATTGAGATAGCCAAAGATGCGATAAATAGCGGCAGAGCAAAAGATAAGCTCAAAGAGATCATCAAGGTATCAAACTCACTATGATAGCTGATATCAACACTCTTGAGCCAGTCTGCAAAGAGATAAAAAAGAGATTACCAGGTGGTGGAGTAGTGCTGCTTAAAGGTGATTTGGCAAGTGGAAAGACCACTCTTGTAAAAGCATTTGCTAAGTTTATGAATATTGATGAGGAGGTTAGCTCTCCGACATTTTCTATCATGCAACAGTATGCAGATAAGATTTATCACTATGATATCTATAATGAGGGTGTGCAAAAATTTATCGAAAGTGGTCTGATTGAAAATCTTGAATCAAGTGGATATCACTTTATCGAGTGGGCCGATGAAAAGCTAGAAGAGATACTCAAAGATTTTGGATTTAATTATATAACAATAGAGATTTTACCTATCAATGAGGCAAGGGAGTATAGATTTGAGTCATAATTTAAGAGCCGAACATCTGGCAAAGCAGATTAAAAAGACCAAGATTATTCACGATTTTTCCATCGAGGTAAATAGCGGTGAGATTGTAGGACTGCTAGGTCCTAACGGTGCGGGTAAAACGACTACATTTTATATGGTCTGCGGTTTGATTGAGCCTACAAGCGGCAAAGTCTATCTTGATGATGAAGATATTACCAATGTTCCTCTGCATAAAAGAGCCAAGATGGGTATTGGATATCTGCCCCAAGAGTCATCTATTTTTAAAGAGCTTAGTGTTGAAGATAATCTTTTATTGGCAACTGAGCTTTTATATGATGATAAAAAAAAGCAAAGAGATAGTGTTGAGAGACTCTTGAATCTTCTAAATATCGAACCGATTCGAAACAGGCTTGGAGTTAGTCTAAGTGGTGGTGAGAGAAGAAGGTGTGAGATAGCAAGATGTTTGGCTATTGAGCCAAAATTTGTCTTGCTTGATGAGCCATTTGCAGGGGTAGATCCACTGGCAGTCAAAGATATACAATCAATTGTGGCAGATCTAAAGAGTATGGGTATTGGTATCTTGATAACCGATCACAATGTCAGGGAGACTCTTGATATCTGTGATAGAGCCTATGTGATAAAAAGCGGTGAACTTTTGGCATATGGTACCAGTGATGAAGTATTTGACAATCCGCTTGTCAAAAAACACTATCTTGGTGAGGATTTTAAAAGATGAGTTTAGGTATCAAATTAAATGCAAAAGTAACACAAAAAGGAAAACTTTCCCAAACGATGCGAAATTGGCTCCCTATACTTCAAGCAGATATAGAGTCACTTAAAGAGGAGCTTGACAAGTTTGCCAAGACAAATCCTTTTGTTGAGATAAAAGCAGGTCAAGAGATCAGCTCACATTCCAAAAAGTATAAAAACGATTTTAAAAGTTCACAAAAAAATGCCATATCCAATGAGATTGAGGCTATGAGTATGAGTGAACAGTCTCTTTATGACAAACTCTATGAGCAGATTGTAGCACCTCTTTTCCCTACACAAAAATCAAAAGATATAGCCTATAGGATTATTGAGCATATCAATGATGATGGCTATTTTGATGCTGATCCTGCAGAAATTTCCAAAGAGATTGGTGTAGATGTAGCTACTTTTGAGCGGGTAAGAGCTAGATTTGCATATCTGGAGCCAAGTGGAGTAGGGGCTACGGATTTGCTTGAGAGTTTTTTGTTTCAACTAAACGATTTTGATCTAAGCGATGATGTATATAAAACTTGTGTGATGATGATAGAGGATTTTGAAAATCTTGAGAGGTACCAAAAGGAGCCTTTATTTAATGATGCTCTTAGAATTATCAAAAAGTTTAAAAATCCTCCGGCTCTAAACTACAAAAATGAGCAGTACCAAATCATTCCTGATATCATCATCGATGATAATTTGGGAGAGATTAAAGTGAGGTTAAATGAAGCTTATTATCCACAAATTGTCATAGATAGGGGTGGGCTTGATGACAAGTTTGACTTTATCAAAAAAAAGATCAAAGAGGCAAAATCTCTTGTTGATGCTTTGGAGCTTAGAAAAGCTACACTGACAAAGATCGCTTTGATGATTATCGAGTATCAGTATGAGTTTTTTCAAGGTGGAGCGATTAAGCCTATGAAGCTTGATGATTTGGCAAATGATCTTGAGAGACACCACTCTACCATCTCAAGAGCCATATCAAATAAATATCTCTCCTGCTCAAGAGGAGTATTTCCCATAAAGAGCTTTTTCGCACTTGCAGTCAATGAAGATAACGATACTTCAAATGCACAGATAAAAGAGTTTATTGCAAATGTGATCAAAAATGAAGATCGAAAAAAGCCTCTTAGTGACAATAAAATACTCCAAATTGTAGAAAAAGAGTTTGGGGTTAAGTTAGGCAGAAGGACTATTACAAAGTATAGAATATCACTTGGGCTTTTAAGCTCAAGTGATAGGAAAAAGCATTATGCTTTGGCTTTAATGTAGAGCCGATATATCAACGATTATAACTGCTCCCTCTTTATTTGAGACATAAGCTTTGTTTTCATCTTTTGATATAGTTACATTATATGCACCTTTTGTGTCGATTGTTTTTATTTTTTTGATATTTTTAGGATCGCTAATATCAATAATGACTAAACCATCATCAAGCTCTGCTAAAAAAGCTTTTGTTTTGTCACTTGATAGCTTTATATCATACACATAATCTTCTGTTTCATAAGTGTTTATTAGTTTCAAATCATTAGGATTACTTATATCAACCACGGCTATTTTACGATTATAGGCATCTGCTAAAAAAGCTAATGATTCATCACCAGTCACTATCAATTGATAAGGATATTCTATTGTATCAAGTTTTAATTTTGTTAGTTCTTTTGCTTGAGTCTGATCAGATATATCATAGACTATAAGCCCCGAAAATTCATCTGTTGCATAGACTTTTGTCTTGTCGTGTGAAAGATAAATTTTGGTTGTTCCATAATTTCCTACATAGCCAAGTAGTTTCATTTTTGTCGGATCACTAATATCAACCATCATAGGTCTGTGATACTCTTTGATAATAGCTCTTGATTCATCATCTGAAACAGTAACAATCATACCTTCTAAATATGAATCATCAGATTTTGCATCTAAAAGAGAGCTTATTTTTTTGATATTTGATGGATCACTAATATCAAGTATCAACAAGCCATTACCATCATCTGCTACATAAGCTTTTTTTCCGTCACCAGATAGTGCAATATCAGTTGGATAAATATCATACGAGCCGATCTGTTTTGGGTTTTTTATATTTGAGACATCAAATATTTTTAAACCATTATTATAATCCGTCACAAATGCTTTTGTTCCATCGCTTGATATGGCTACAATTCCAGCAGAACTATTCTCATCAAAAGAGCCTATTATCTTAATCTCTTTATTTTGTTTGTGTTGATTGTGTTGATTGATCCCGCCCTCAATGCTTACTGCCTCTGAAGCACCATCATCATTGATAGCCTTTATGCTAAATGTATGAATCTCTCCACTCTTTAGACAACCTATCTCGACACTTGTATTGTTTGCCTCAACAGTTGCGATATGCTCACCATCTTTGTAGATACAAAAAGCTTTCTCTTTGGTTGAGTTGTCTTGCCAAGATAGCTTTATCTTGTTTTTTGAGATAGTCTCAATTTTTAGATTGCTTGGGGCTCCAAGTGGAGATTTGGGAGTTGATTGGTTTTGATCTACTGTTTGATTTGTTTCCTGACTTGCTTTTGTTTTTCCAGGAGTATTGATAATTATTGGAGCACTTAAATTACTAGATAGAGTTGATAGTGCTGAATTAGCTCCATCTGATGAACTCCCACATCCGGTAAGTAGCATAGCCAAAGTTGATGATAGTAAAACTAAATTTTTCATATTTTTCTCCTTTTAATAATATATCATTAGGCAAAAGTATTCCTGTGAAAATCTCAGGAATACAAATCTGCCTACAGCTATTTTAGAGACGATATATCAACGATAACGACACCTTTGGCAGTTGCAATAAAGGCTTTGCTTTCATCACTTGATAGAGTTACTTTAAATACATCACTATTTGTGGAAATTTTTTTAATTAGTTTTATGTTTGTAAGATCGCTAATGTCAAAAATGAGTAAACCATTTTTTGCATCAGCCACAAAAACTTTGGTTTCATCGCTTGAAATAGCAACATCCGATGCATAATCTTCCGTATCAAAAGAGCCAATTTTTTTAGGATTTGAAAGATCACTAATATCAAGAATAACCAATCCACTAGTTCCATCAGCTACAAAAGCTTTTGTTTCATCACTTGAAAGAGTTATGGCTTCTGTATCACCTTCTGTATCAAAAGAGCCAATTTTTTTAGGATTTGAAAAATCACTTATATCAAGAATAACCAAGCCATTCTCTCCATCAGCTACAAAAGCTTTTGTTCCATCATTTAAAAGAGTAACAGATCCTACAGTGTCTTCCGTATCAAAATGGCCAATTTTTTTAGGATTTGCAGGGTCGCTAACATCAAGAATAAATAAACCCTTATGCCAATCAGCCACAAAAGCTTTTGATTCATCATTTGAAAGAGTAACATTAACTGCTTCGTTTGCTGTATCAAAAGAGCCAATTTTTTTAGGATTTTCAGGATCACTAACATCAAGTATGACTAAACCTTTGTAGTCATCAGCCAAAAAAGCTTTTGATTCATCCGTTGAAAGAGCAATACTCCATACAAACTTATCCAAATTAAAAGAGCCAATTTTTTTAGGATTTTTAGGATCACTGATATCATAAATGATTAAACCATCCCAATTACCTACAAAAGCTTTTGTACCATCGTTTGTAACAGAAACATGGTATGTCTCATCTTGGGTATCGAAAGAGCCAATTTTCTTAACCTGACTATATAGATTGATTCCACCCTTAATGCTTACCAACTCTGAAGCACCATCATCATTGATAGCCTTTATGCTAAATGTATGAGTCTCTCCACTCTTTAGACAACCTATCTCGACACTTGTTTTATTCGCCTCAACGGTTGCGATATGCTCTCCATCTTTATAGATACAAAAAGCTTTTTCTTTGGTTGCATTATCTTGCCAAGAGAGTCTAATTTTGTTTTTTGAGATAGTCTCAATTTTTAGATTGCTTGGGGCTCCAAGTGGGGATAAGGGAGTTGATTGGTTTTGATTAGGGTTGCTTGTGGTAGTACTTCCTAATGTATCTATCTGTATCGGATTATTTGATAGAGTCGATAGTGCTAAATTAGCTCCATCTGATGAGCCTCCACATCCAGAAAGCAGCATTGCCAAAGTTGATGATAGTAAAACTAAATTTTTCATATTTTTCTCCTGTTAGTAATCAATTAGTTAGCATAAAGTGTTCCTACAAAAATCGTAGAAACACCAATCTACTTACAGCCATTTTAGAGCCGATATATCAACGATAACGACACCTCTTTCAGTTGCTACAAAGGCTTTTGTTTCATCTTTTGATAGAGTGACATTTTTTGCTGAACCATCCATTGAAATTCTTTTAATTTCTTTGATGTTTTCTGGATCGCTAACATCAAGAATGACTAAACCTTTTTCCCAATCAGTCACAAAAGCTTTTGTTTCATCACTTGATAGAGCAATGTTATATGCACCATTTGTTATTTTATAAGAGCCGATTTTTTTAGGATTTGCAGAATCACTAATATCAATAATAATTAAACCATTATCATCATCAGTTACAAAAGCTTTGGTTCCATCATTTGAAAGAGCTATATATTCTGCATAACCTGCAGTATTAAAGGAGCCGATTTTTTTAGGGTTTGTAGGGTCGATAACATTGAGAATATCTAAACCAATGGTTCCAGCAGCCAGATATGCTTTTGTTTCATCGTTTGAAAGAGTAATACTTGTTACATAATCTTTTGTATGGAAATATCCAATTTTTTTAGGATTTGTAGGATCACTAACATCA
>QNZU01000038.1 GCA_003978405.1 Sulfurospirillum sp. | reverse complement strand
AGAAGTCTTTGTTGATGATAGTATCACTCTTGCAGTCTCTATCAATGGAAAAAGAAGAGATGAGATAGAAGTTGGCAAAAATGCCTCAAAAGATGAGATACTCTCACTCGCCAAAGAAAAATGTTATAAGTGGATTGAAGGAAAAGAGATAGTAAAAGAGATCTATGTGCCAAATAAATTGGTCAATATTGTGGTGAAGTAGATGAGATTTGCACCCTTTTTGATAATCTTTCTTCTTGGGTGCGGATACAAGCCTACTGCAAAGTATACAAAAGATATATTGGGTAATAAGATTTATGCAAAAGTTAATACATCTTTAAGAGATCCGCAAAACAGTGTTTTGATAAAAGATGCACTCAATGAAGCTATAGTTGATAAATTTCACTCTAAAATTTCTTCAAAAAATGAAGCTAGTTCAATTTTAAATGTTGATCTTAATTTAGTCAAGTTTATACCTATTGCATATGATAAGAATGGTTATGTTATCAGCTATAAAACTTTGGTTAAACTAAAAACTCAATACTCCAATAAAGATGGCAAAACCCAGACATTTATAACAGAGGGTGATTATGACTTTAATATTCAGACTCTAAGTGTTATCTCAGATTCTAAAAGATTTGAGGCTATAAAAGAGGCTTCACAAAAGGCTATTGATGCATTTATCTCAAGAGTATCTGTTAGAGGAGTTTTAAATGACAGTAAATGAACTTGGAAAAGAAACTATAAAAGAGTTGGCGAGAAAAAAAGAGCCTTTGACTCCTCAAAATTACAGTAGAACTTTTTGTGCTTTGGCAAATGAGAAAGGTTTTACACTTGATGATTGTGAAGTGCTTGATAAGTTTGTCGAAAAATTAAATCCATATTTTCAGGCCGATTTGAAAAATTTCAATCTAAACACCCAGAGCGAATTTATCACCTATTTGGTTGCAAATTTAAACAGACTTAGTAGTTCCAATGAGGGGAAGCTTCCATTGGTACTGATTACACTTGTAAAAAGGCTTTTGCAGTCTATCACTCTTTTGCATGATAAAGAGGCAAGAGAATTGGCAAATGCTTCCTTGGAGAGGATTGAACATCTCGCAGATACAAATACTTTTTCTATCTTGAAAGATAAGTGGTTTAATTTTCTTACAAAATATGATGATAGTTTTTTGGAAAATTTGAGAAATTATGGATCTTTTAAGAGTGATGACATTAAAGATATTGTAGAAGAGATGATTTTTTTACTAAATAAAAAAGAGGATGACAATACCCTTTATCAATCACTCTCTTCTCTTATTGTTCCCGCTCTTACTCCATCAATTGCTTCATCTATGGATGATGATTTGGCAGATATCTCTTATGAGATCAAAAACTCTCCTCATCTGTTAAAAGATAAAGAGTTCCAAAAAAGGGTAAAAGAGTTTATCTTAAAGCGGATAGAGTTGGATAAAAATGAGTTAAAGACAAATGTCGAAGATATCTATAATCTTTTGGGAAATGTATCTTCAAAGATTGTTAAACTTGTGGAAAACAGTTCTCTAAAAAGGGATAAAATAAGAGATATAAAAGATGAATTGGTAGCTTTGAAATTTTCAAAACATAACTTTAATACAATAAAAGAGCAGTTGGTAACTATCGCAAACTCTTTGGAATTGGAAGTATCCAATATATCTGATGATATGGAGCATGATGATGAAACAGTAAAAAATCTCAGACTAAAAATCAAAAAGCTAGAAATTGCACTTGATAAGGCAAAAAAAGAGACAAAAATAGATTTTTTAACAAATTTACTTTCAAAAAGAGGTCTTGAAGAGGATTTAAACAGAGCTGAGAAGAGTTATTCAAGATATGGAATCGATTATTCCATTATCTTTATGGATCTTGATAAATTTAAGATGCTAAATGATACTTTTGGTCATGAAGCAGGAGATTTGGTACTAAAATCTTGTGGGAAGATATTTAACTCTTTAAAACGGGATGTTGATGTTATAGGTAGATATGGTGGTGAAGAGTTTTTAGTTCTGCTTCCAAGCACTCCACTGCAAGGAGCAAAAATATTTGCCGAAAAAATAAGACAAAAAATTGAAAAATTTGAGTTCTTATATAAGGGTGAGAGAGTTCCTGTTACTGTTAGTGGCGGTGTTGTCAACAGAAAAGACTATGATAGTCAAAAAGAGATGATTGAAGCTGCAGATGCACTCCTTTACAAAGCGAAAGAGGCAGGAAGAAACAGGATATACTCAACAGATGAGTAAATTAAAAGAGTATTTGGATTCCAAACCTCTAATCTACAAAGATATTGACTATAAAAGAATGCCAAAAATCTGGCAAGAGATTAAAGAAAATTTTCATCTGCCAAAGATAATTCATATCATTGGTACCAATGGCAAAGGTAGTACCGGTAGATTTCTAGCTTACTATCTTTATAAAACCGGTAAAAAAACAGGTCATTACAGCTCTCCTCATATACTGAAATTTAATGAAAGAATTTGGATAGATGGCAAAGATATAGATGATGAGAATTTAGAGAGTGCTCATCTAAAACTACAAAAAATTTTATCAAAAGAGCAGAGCAATAAACTCTCCTATTTTGAATATACCACACTTTTAGCGATGGTTTGTTTTAGAGAGTGTGAGTTTGTGATCTTAGAAGCTGGACTTGGTGGTGAATATGATGCTACAACTGTTTTTGAAAATGAACTCACACTTGTAACGACGATAGGTATAGACCATCAAAGTTTTTTGGGAGATGATATAAAACAGATTGCTACTACGAAGTTAAATGGTGTGCAAAAGGCTATGATTTTGGGATACCAAAATTTTAAAGAGGTAGAGATAGTTGCCAAAGAAATTGCTCAAAAAAAGGGAGTCAAACTCTTCAAATATGAGGAGTTTGAAGAGGCATTAAAACTGACTCAAAAATTGAATCTGCCAAAAGTCTTTTCTCATAATATCTCTTTGGCGATGAGTGGGGTAAAATATCTTGGATATGAAGTAGATTTTGAACTTTTAACAGATATCAAACTCTTTGGAAGAGCCCAAAAAATAGCTCCAAATATCACGATAGATGTAGGACACAATCCTTTGGCAGCAATGTCACTGTATGAGCATTTTAAGGGTAAAAAGATTGATCTAATTTACAATACTCTTGATGATAAGGATTTTAGAGAGGTTCTAAAGATTTTAAAACCAATTATCAATAAACTCCATATCATCCAAATAGATTCAAAAAGAGTGGTTAAAACTGATATTTTGGAGGATGTTTTAAAAGAGTTAAATATTGAGTATGATTATTTTAAGAGTATTGATCCTAAAAAAGAGTATCTGGTATTTGGTTCATTTTATGTGGTAGAGGAGTTTTTAAAATCTACCAGATTTGATCATCAAAAGACAATTTTGCCATCTTCTTGAAGTTTTTTAATGAGTTGTTTTGCTTTTTCATGTCCTAGATATGCTGCTTTTCTGCAGTGTTCTAGGGCTTTTTCACTATCTCTTTGTACTCCTAAGCCTTGATCATAGAGTTGACCTAGATTGTAACAAGCAACTGCTAGATCTTTTTCACATGCACGGCTGAAACAGACAAAGGCTCTTTGGTGATTTTGCTCTACTCCCATACCCTCTTTGTATAAGACACCAAGATTGTTAAAAGCCTCCATATGACCTCTTTTTGCAGCTTCCTCATACCAAAAAGCTGCTTCAGAGTAGTTTTGAAGACAGCTAATACCCCTTTCAAACTGCAAAGCTACCTGGTACTGAGCCTCTGGTACTCCTGCAATTGCAGATTCTAAGAATAGTTCATGAGCTTTTATAGGATCTTGCTTGACTCCTCCCAGACCTCCGTGATACAAGAGTGCCATGTTATATAGAGCATAGGGTTGTTTTTGTGCAACAGCCTTTTCATAAAGAGTATAGGCTTTTAAGTGATCTACCTCGACTGATAGTCCCAATTGATACATATATGCTAAAGAGGTCTGAGCATCGGCATCTCCGTCGTTTGCCAGTTTTGTATATATCTTTAAAGCTTTTTTGTAATCTTTGTTGTTGTAAGCATTGTGTGCTTCTTTAATCATCCTATCTCCTTTGCCATTCTGATTAACTGTTTTGCATATCCCCATTCGTTATCTTGCCAAGCAGAGATTTTTATCAAATTTTTTCCAATGATATCAATAAGATTTAAATCAACTACTGCCATATTATCATTTTTGATAAAATCTCTTGATACCAAGGGTTCTAATGTAAGGTCAAGATATGGGTAGTCATTTTTGTTTGATTTTATCAATTTTACTAAGTCCTCTTTTTGGTAACTCTTTTGAATCTTAAAGTGTAGCTCATACAAGGTTACTGCAGAAACCGGAACTCTCACACTAACGGCACTCAAAGATGATTTTAGATTTGGAAAAAACTTCGCACACTCTGTTGCAGCAGAACTTTGAAGAGGTTGTATGTTTTGAGTGGCTGAACGGGCTCTTCTGATATCTTTTGAGTAGTGCTTGACATCAAGAAGTTTTTGATACGCAGTATAGCTATGATACATTGTAAAAGCTCCACTTGTGATTTTTAATTTTTTGTCTATAATATTCATTATAGGCAAGATGGCATTTGCGGAGCAAGATGAGTTTGAGATGATCTTTTCACCCCTATATTCATGATGATTGATATCCATCACATATGTGGGTATATCTTCCCCTACCGGTGTTGAGATAAGAACTTTTTTTGCACCCATTTTTAGGCGAATCTCATTTGATAGTCTATCCAAAAAGATACCGCTACAATCAAGAAAGAGATCAACTCCTTCTAAATTTAAGAGTTTTGGATCTGTTTGGGAGTGAAGCTTTATCGATTTGTCTTCAACTATGAGCCTATCATCAAGAAGTTTTACATCTTTTTCATACACACCATATACAGAATCATATTTTAGTAGATATGCCATTTGTGAAAACTCATATATATCATTGATTCCGACAATCTCAATATCACTATCTTCAAAAGCTATCTTGAACGCAGCTCTTCCAATTCTGCCAAAGCCGTTTATAAAGAGTCTAATTTTTGGCACTTTTTTTCTCTATTTTAAATATTTGTGGCTCAACGGTAATATCTGTTAAAACCGTCCCTTCTCTGTGGTTTATCACATCTTCTACTACTTTGGCTATATCTGAGGGTTCTATGAAAGAGAGAGGATCTGAAGTGGTACCAAAGTGAAGATTTTTAAAAAATGGGGTATTGGTAAGATCAGGATTGATATTTACCACTTTTAATCCACTCTTTCTAGCCTCCTTAAAAAGGGATATTCCAAAGTGTCTAAGAGCTGCTTTACTAGCACCATATACAGCACCAAAGAGTGCTGGTTGAAGTCCTGAAATGGAGTTGATATTTATGATAAAACCTCCTCTTTTTTTTAACTCTCTTAGATAAAAATTGCTAAGAAGCAAAGGGGCAGTCAAATTTAGTGCAATCATCTGCTCAATATCTTTAGCATTTAACTCCTCATGTGGAGCAAATTTTCCAAATCCTGCACAATTGATTAAGAGTGTTAGATTTTCAATTTTTGGGTAATTTTTTTCTTTGATCAGGTCAATATTAATTTTGACAAATTTCTCATCTTCTATACCTGATTTGTCAAATTCTCTTGCCATACCGTAAACTTTGTATCCCATCTTTAGGAGTCTTAAAGAGATGGCTTTTCCGATACCACTTGAAGCTCCGGTGACTAAAGCTGACTTCATACTAATACCTTGGCTATTTTATTGATATTTGTCTTTATCAGAGTCTCAATTTTTTTTCTATCTAAAGAGTCAGGCTCAAAATGATCACTCACTATTTTATAGATTTCAATCTTGTTTTCATCGATAAATTTTTTTGCACTTAGATAAAAACCGCTTGATTCCATATCCACCAAGTCGGTTTTTATTTTGTTTGGATTGTCAATCTCTTTTGGTACTGTTGATATTGAAGCTTCGCCACAATGAAGATGATAGACTCTGTTTGAACAAAGATCAACTATTTTTTTCACTCTTTTTATCTCTCCCACTTTTATGTGTGAATTTGATCCGGCAATTCCAAAGTTGATGATCTTTTTTGGAGCAGGGTGATTTGAAAGTAGAAAGCTTGTAGCAATTGCGGAGTTGATAGTGCCGACTCCACTTACAATCATAAGTATATCATAGTTTTTATATATAGCAAATGGTTTTGAAACAGATTTTTTAAGAGAAAACTTATCAATAAGAAAACTAGCTTCTGCCATTAAAGCTACAACTACATATATCATGAGACTATTATAGCCAGTTTATATGTAGTTTTCCAATATCAGCTTCAAATATGTCTCATCTGCACTGTTGATTAAGACCTCATCAAACTTTGATCTCATCGTATCATCAATAATAGTATCAAAACTTCTAAATAGAAGCAGTGAAGTGTTGTCTCTATCTTCAACACTTTCAATCAAAACTCTAAGATCAAGACCACTTATCTCTTTGTCTGCCATTACGACTTTATATCTGTTTTTACTCAAAAGCTCAAAAAATTTATCGAGCTCATATACAGCATCGACACTTTTATAGCTCTTTTTTAGAACCTTTTCAAATATCTTCGCTTCTACTTTACTCTTTTTGATAATCAAGAGATCTTTGAGTGTCTTTTTATCTTCGCTATTTTCAGTGATTTGGATATCAACAGGTTGAGACTCTTTTGAAGATGCCATACTCTCATCAATAGTAATACCGTGTTTTAAAAGAGTCTCTTTTATGTCATTTTCTTTGACAGGTTTTGCTATATAATCATCCAATCCACTGTTGATAAATCTCTCACGATCTCCCTTTAAAGCATTTGCGGTTACTGCGATGATGGAGGTGTGAGCTAAGTTATGCTCTTTTTCATATTGTAAAATCTCTTTTGTAGCACTCACTCCATCTAATACCGGCATAGCGATATCCATAAAAATCAGATCAAAAGGCTCTTTTTTGAAAATTTCAACTGCTTCTTTTCCGTTGAGTGCTGTTTTGACATTGAGACCAAAATTCTCACAAATCTTTTTAAGAAGTTTTTGATTGATAACATTATCCTCTGCGATGAGAATATCTCTTCTTATTTTGTCACCTTTTGGCAGGAGAGTTTTAGATTGAGGTTTGTCTATCTGCTTATATGGAATATTGTATTCATCTGCAACTCTTTTTAAAGATTTTATAAATTTAGTAAGGGTTAACGGTTCGTAAGAAGTAAATATGTTTTTAGTTTGGTACCTGTTTAATCTTCCTCTGTATCTGGTAGGAAAGATTATTAAAACTGCTCTTTTTTGATTCTTGAAAAAGTCATACTGCTGTTTTGAGAGAGAGGTAAAGTGTGCCACTACTAGGTTTGGTTTGAACTCCTTATCTTTTGCAAGATTTTCAAAGTTGGTTATTTTGGCATTTGAACCAAGGTAACTAAAATAGTTTTTGATCTGTTTTGAGAGGAGTCTGTTTCGGCTTTGAATGATAGCAACTTTGAAGTTTGGAAAATTACCTTTTTGGCTTTGTTTTAAAGGTTTCTCTTTTTTAAATTCAAGAGTAAAGTAGAAATTGCTTCCTATATTTTTCTTACTGCTGACCTCTAACTTTCCTCCCATCAGTGCCACATAACTTGAAGAGATGGTAAGCCCAAGTCCCGTTCCTCCATATTTTCTTGTTATAGTAGAATCGGCTTGTGAAAATGCATCAAATATATCAACCATCTCCTCTTTACTTATTCCAACACCTGAATCGCTTACTTCAAAATAGACTTTTTGTATATCTTTTTTTTCTGAAGGCAAATTTTTAATCAAGACTGATATTTGTCCATTTTGTGGTGTAAATTTGACTGCATTTGAGATGAGATTCAATAGGACCTCTTTGACTTTTACGATATCTCCAAGTAAGAAATTATCAAAATCAGGATCCATTAAGAGTGAGAGATTGATACCTTTTTCTTCAATCTTTGGCATATATACCTCTACCGTATTTTCAAACTCCTCAATTGGGGAGAAAGGCATAAGATCGAGTTCTACTTTTTTACTCTCTATTTTAGAGAGATCTAAAATGTTGTTAATGATCTCCAATAGAGATTCGGTTGATTTATCTATGATTTCAACATACTCTCTCTCTTGTTCTGGAAGCTTCGATTTTTTGAGAAGTTCTGTAAAACCGATAATTCCGTTAATAGGAGTTCTAATCTCATGTGACATATTTGCCAAAAAGATAGACTTTGCAGCATTTGCTTTTTGGGCTTTTGACTTCTCTATTTCGATTTGGTCAACACTCTGTTCTATGATTTGATATGTCTTTTCAATTCCCTCAGTCGAATCAAGATCGATTGTATCTTCAATAAGAGCATAATCAACGATTTTGTTTAAGACTCTCTCTACCCCTTCAGTTGAGTATAGATAGTGATAGAGTTTTTTATAGATATAGAGCATATATAAAGCAAATGCCAGTAGAACCAAAGAGAGTATCATCTTGGTAAATGCCAGATTTTTCTCTTTTTCTAGAAGAGTTTCAAATTTGCCAAAGATAAAGTTTGCTACTTTGTTGATACCCATAATCTTTTGAGTCTCTTTTGTAAACCACTCGATTGCATCTGCCTTTTCATTTGGATTTTCAAGGAGAGTTTTTTTGATTTTTTGTGTATCTTTGATAGCGTTTATAAATGTAGGGTCATTTAATATCTCAAGTAGCTCATTTTGTGTATTTTCATCCAATATTTTGATTTTATAGACCATATCTGTATCTTGAAATATGTGTAACAGTAGGAGCCTGTTTTTGGATGAGTAGTTTGTTAGCATGTTGGTTACATAATCTCTCTCATTTGAAACAGACCTTATCAATTGTAGAGAATCAAGATAACTATCCTTTAGTGCTTCTATTTCAGCTTGATTGGTACCAAATGTGAGAATCTTTTTGATTCGGTTGATTATAGTTGATTGTATGGAGTCAAAATAGATAAAAGATTGCTCATAAGTGAGTTTAAAATGGTCTATTTTGGATCGTTTTTCATCAATGTTTTCAAGTTTGTTTAATATCTTCTCTTTTACAATGGGTGAAGCTTGGTGGTTGGAGTAGTATTTATATATCAACTCCTTTGCTTTGTCGGTTCTGGATCTTTGTTTTAGGAGTAACTCTTTTGTGTTGTCTTGTCTGCTTAATGTATAAAGAGTGCTAAGCCCTCTCTCTCTGGCAAGGTTTATTGAGAGTGATTTTAATACTTTTATCTCATCAATTTTTTTTTGGAAATTATCGATTTTTTGATATTCAGAAAAACTGTTATATAAAAGATAGCCTACCAAGCCCAAAAAGAGCAGAATTGGAGTTATGGTAATTAATCTTAAATTGTTTTTTATCTTCATTTAGTTTGAACCTCTCTTTTTATGAGCAATCATTATCTTATAAATCAAACAACTATATGCAAAATAGTTTTACATTTATTTAAAAAGATAAAGTTGTCTCTTCTTTAAACTGTTTTAGTAAAGATATTATATCATTTAAGATTAAAATTTCAACATCTTATAACAATTAAAATACTTCCTCGTTGTAGACTCTTCTGATAAATGATCCACTTTGCACAAATTCTTGTTTTACTTGTGCTTTTTGTTCACCATTGTCGTTTGAGTTATCTATCTCATTTAAATCATTTTTTATCTGGGCAATTACACTCTCTTTTGTCTCTTCTTCACTATTTACAACTTTTCTAATAAATGTCTCATCTTGGTTGATTTGCACCTTTGTTTGTTGATCTGTTTGATGAGCAAGGTGTTCTTGTTGAGCAATAGAGTTGTTTATGATTTCTTCTTGCGTTGAATTGCTCTTTTCATTTTTTATAAATGATAAATCTTCATTAAAGCTATTTTCTACTTTTGGGACTTGAATGCTCTCTTCGTTTAAAGTATTTTCTACTTTTTGGATTTGTGTGCTCTCTTCATTTAAAGTATTAACCTCAACATTTTCTTTAGGTGCAAGAAGATCGGTTAGAACATCTTTGTTTTCATTTTCATCTGCTTTTTTTAAGAAATCAAGTGATGAAGTTGTTGGTTCCTCTTGTTTGAGAAAACTTAGAGGTGGCTCTTCTTCAACTTTTGGTTTTTGAATAATCAAATCATCTTCAAATCTATTGATTTTCTTACTTTCATCTGCTTTAGGTTCCGTAAAAGCAGTTGGTGTTTGTCTATTTTCATTTTCATCTGATGATTGTAAAAAATCAAGAGGTGAAGTTTCTTGTGTCTTTTGCTTGAGAATATTTTGAGGTGATTCTTCTTCAACTTTTGGTTCTTGGATTTTTGGCTCCTCTTCTGTTGATAAGAGTTGATCCAAATTGGTTTGAGTACTGTTTTGAGTATCTTCACTACTGATACTTGAATCAATCTCTGTTTTTAAAAAACTAAGATCAACTTCATTAGAGCTCTCCTCTTTTTTCTTGACATCACCGCTAAAATCCAAAACAATCTCTTCAGGTCTGTTTTCATCTTCAAGAGTGGCTTGATCTTGAAAATCAAACAAGAGTGGTTTATCATCATCTTCCAAACTCTTTTTTGAATTGGTACCAATCTCTTTTTCAAACTCTGATTGAACAGTCTGTTTATTCTCTTCTACATTCTCTTTTAAAACATTTTCTTCCGTAAGTAAACTACTTAGTGATACATTTTGAGTTGGATGGGTTTTCATATCTGAATCTACCTGCCTGGCGATTTTAACAAAATCTTCACTGATAATTCTAGCCGCATAGCATTTTTTCATTCCTGTAAAATCTTTGACAAGCATCAACTCTTTTACGGTCAATTTGATATCAACTTTTGAACCGTCTTTTCGTGTAATCGTCGCATCTTTGTTTGGTGCTCCGCTGTAGAGAATAAAATCTAGCCAAGAAAGATTTTTAAAATTATATATTTTCCCCTCAATTGGTACCAATAGATCTGCAAAATCACTGTGCAAGGAGATAAACTCTTCAATATCCTCATATCCTAAAAAATTTACTGTCTCTTTGCTAATACCAATAAAATTATGGTCTTGGTCATAAAGAATCAAAATAATCCCCTTAAATTATATATTTTTAATTTTTTGAGCAATTTTTATTCCAACAACATTGGAAAGTTCTTCCAAAGATGCTTCTTGAATATTTTCAAATTTTTCAAAATATTGCAAAAGTTTTGAGATTGTTGCTTCACCAATACCTTTTTTGTTAAGAAGTGAGATTTTAGAATCAAATTTGAGTTTCTGTTTTCTATGAAACGAGATGGCAAATCTGTGTGATTCATCTCTGATTCGTTGCAAAAACATCAGCCTTTTATCATTTGGATCAAGCTTTAAAACAACATCATCATAGTAGATGATATCTTTTGCTCTTCCTCTTGACCTGTTTGCCTTAAAATCTCTCTTCTCTTTTGCAATTGCTACTATATCGACATTTGCACCGCTTTCTTTAATGATTTTTTTTGCCAAATCCAAAAGAGCTTTTCCACCATCTATGACCATTAGATCTGGTGGAGGATTTTTGGAAAAACTCTCTACTCTTCTTTGTAGCAACTCTCCCATTTGTGCATACTCATCGTAAGAGTCAAGATTGTAGTGTCTATACTCATTTTTTAAAAATCTCTCCTCCCACTTTATCATCGCTCCAACTCTTGCACTACCTTGGAGTTGTGAATTGTCATACCCCTCTATAGTGTAAGGTGTTTTTTGCAGGTTTAGTAGAGTTTTTAGCTCTTTAAGAATTGGATTGATTGTCTCTTTTTTAACTCTTAGTATCTCTTTTGCATTTTTTTGTGCAAGATTTATGATGCTTTTTAACTGTCCTTTTTTAGGAACACTTAGCTCTATCTTTTTCTTAAAAGAGATTGATAAAAGTTCTTCGATATCACCCCTTTGTTCAAAATCTTCACTGATGATGATCTTTTGTGGTACCAATATATCTTCTTGATAGTAGTTTAAGAGCATTCTTTTATATATCTCATCTTTTTCAAAACCAAGATCAGAGTTAAAAATCGTGTGTGAACTTGATATGATCTTACCCTCTCTTATAAAGATTCTCACTCCACAGGCTCTGTTTTTTTCAATCTCTACACTAAATACATCGATATCTTGCAAACGGGCTAGATCAATATTTGAGACATATTGTGAGCTTGAGATCTTCTCAATTCTCTTTTTGATCTCATTTGCCTCTTCAAAAAGTAGCTTTTGTGAATACTCAAACATCTTCTCTTTTAGCTTTTTAACTAAAGCATCTTTGTTATAGATATACTCCAAAGCATTGTTTACTATTTTTCTATACTCATCTTTGTCAATTTTACCTTCACAAGGTCCTAGACATCTTTTTATCTGGTAAAATAGGCAGAGTTTTTTCCCTTTTAAAGAGCCTTTTTTTTGCACAAGTGGAAATAGTTCATAGATAGAGTCTAAAATCTCCTTTGACGCACTGGAGAACGGACCAAAATATTTGATACGATTTTTTTTGATCACTTTTCTTGTGATAATTGGTCTTGGAAAATCTTCATTTAGATCGATTGCGATGTATGGGTAAGTTTTATCATCACGAAGCAGTATATTGTATTTTGGTTTTAGCTGCTTTATAAGAGAGTTTTCCAAAATGAGTGCATCATGTTCACTCTCTACAACGATATATGAGAGCCTTTTTGTTTGTGAGATCATCTGTTTGATTCTTGGGGATAGTTTTGGTGCGGGAGAGAGTGATGGTGTTGAGATAAAGTAGCTTTTTACTCTCTTTTTGAGTGATTTTGCCTTTCCAATATAAAGTAGTCTCTCATCTTCATCAAAATATTGATAGACTCCTGGTTTGTCTGGGAGATTTTTTAGTTGAGTTTCAAGAGTCATTAAGCTTTTTGATCTCCTCTTTGATTTGCAAAAAGAGCTCTTTTAAATTGCTGTTTTTTATATCAAAATCAAAATCTCCTCTTGCTCTCTCTTTGTAGCGAAGTTTTACTCTCTTAGATGGAACAGTTTTGTTGATTTTGTTTGAAACAAAAGATTTGATAGTTGTTATTTCAATATTTTGGCAACTTTTATCAATATTTTTAATTTTATTTAATAAGCTTTTTATTAAATTGTGCTTATAATCAAACTCCATTTTTATACCGCTGTGGGATAAAACAAAAAATAGTGTTTGATTTTTACGGTATATAAATAGGATTGATTTAGAGATATGAGGGGGAAGGGCATCTGCTATTTTTTGGTAGCAGAGCTTCTCTCCCATTTTTGAATAAGAGGGTTTTTTGATTAGATGATTGATAATAGATTTAGAACTTTTCATATTTTGATTATAGCATTAATATTGTTTAACTTTTTGGGTTGTGGTTATAAGAGTGATCCAGTATATGATCCATCAAAAAAGAGTAGTATATGAAAGTATATGATGCCATAATAATCGGTTCAGGCATTGCTGGGTTGAATGCAGCTGCGGCATTTGATGAGAGTAAAAATGTTTTAATTATCTGTAAAGAGAACTCATGGGATTGTAACACTTTTTATGCACAGGGTGGAATTGCCGTTGCTGTTGATGAAGATGATATAGAAGATCACATAAAAGATACTCTTAGTGCAGGTGCTGGACTTTGTGACGAAGAGGCTGTGAGGGTGATGTGTGAGCAAGGAAGAGTTGAAGTTCAAAGTC
>QNZU01000022.1 GCA_003978405.1 Sulfurospirillum sp. | reverse complement strand
GCAAACTCTTTTTTCTCTTCATTTGGAACAGATTTCATCTTAGCAAACTCATTTGCCAAGACCCCTTTTTTACCAAATATTTCAATCCTTATATCTTCAAGCGACTCAAGAGAGTCACATCCTTTAATCTTCTCAATATATTCTTGCAAAATCAACCTCAAACTTTTTTTGAGTGAAGTTTATTAAAAAGTTGGTTAAAGGCTACTTTTTATACAATTTAACTATATGATTAACAACTACTCTTAAAGGGGATATTTATGTGTATATTTTGTAAAATTGTAAAAGGTGAGATACCCTCAAACAAAGTCTTAGAGGATGATGAGTTTTTGGCTTTTCATGATATCAATCCTGCAGCTCCGGTTCATATATTGGTAATTCCAAAAGTTCATCTAGAGAATTTTCAAAGTGTAAACCCTGAATTGATGGCAAAAATGACTCCATTTATCCAAAAAGTGGCAAACTTGTTGGAGCTTGATATAAACGGATACAGACTCATCACAAACAATGGAGATGATGGTGGACAAGAGGTACCACATCTGCACTTTCATATTCTTGGAGGTAAAAAACTACCTTGGCACAGATTTGATGATGCCAATCCAAAAGAGGCGATTTAGTAGGGGTACTCCCCTATTATATTGCCTGGAGTTTTATATTTACAAACTATGATATAACCACCTTTGTACTCACCCTTTTTATACCTACTCATACCACACCCTATCTTTGTAGTACTCTTCCAAACTATTTGAGTGTAATGACCACACTGTTTACCATAATCGCAATCATCATCTCCTATTTTTGCATAGTGGTAGTTATTTTTTTCATCTATCCAAGATTGCACTGCCATCTCATAAGTGGGTTTGGTACCATTACTGCTCCAATAAGCATATATATTTTCACCATATGGTCCATTGGTGTATCCATTATGGTTTTGAGCTAGGTGATTTTTTGGATCATGTTCAAATCTACCACTATTTGCCAAAGTTCTAGCATAACTTTGTGCATCATTTGCTACTGCTTCACTCCAAGTAAACATCAGATTTTTGGGTATTCCAACCTCTTCTCTGGCAATATTTTGAAGATTGATAGCCTTTTTTATATCTTCATCTTCAGGCATGGATGAGTTTTCAGTATCTACAATCTCTCTTGTTTGGTCACCTTTATATGAATCTACAAAATCTTGAGTCTCTTGCTTTATCTTTTTTTCTGTATCACTTGTAGAACAACCAAACGATACGATTACTAGTACCAAACCAATTAATAAACCTCTATAATTCATCTAACCAACCTTTAAATATCTCTATCTGCTCTTTTGCTCTTTTGGTAGCTGTTCCTCCAAATGAATCTCTTGCATTCATAGAGTTTTTTAAATCAAGATGTTCTAATACATCCTCATCTATCCTATCATCGACTGATTTTAGTTCATCAAAATGGATTTGGCTCAAGTCGATACCTTTTTTCTCGCATCCAGCTACAAGTTCACCTGTAATTTTATATGCATCACGAAAAGGGATACCACACTTGTTCACAAGATAATCGGCCAAATCGGTAGCACTTAGATGACCAACCATACAAGCTTCTTGCATTCTATCCTTTTTGATACTCATAGTTTTTAGTGTTTGAGTCAATATCTCAAGTGATAGTTTGGCATTTTCAACCGAATCAAAAACACCCTCTTTATCCTCTTGCATATCTTTGTTATAGGCTAGTGGTAATCCTTTTAAAACCGTAAGTAATGAAATTAGATTTCCATATACTCGTCCAGTTTTTCCTCTTAATAGTTCAGGAACATCCGGATTTTTCTTTTGAGGCATGATTGAAGAGCTTGTAGAAAATTCATCACTAAGTTCGACAAATCCAAACTCACTGCTAGACCAGAGTATCAACTCCTCACTCAATCTTGAGATATGCATCATAAGAGTTGCTATATTAAACAAAATCTCCAGTGCAAAATCACGATCACTCACCGTATCAAGACAGTTAATCGTCGGTTTTTCAAAGCCAAGCAGTTTTGCACTAAAATCCCTGTCAATCGGATAAGGAGTTCCTGCAAGTGCGGCACAACCAAGCGGAGAGAGATTGTTTCTTTTATAAGAGTCTTCAAACCTCTCATAATCTCTTTTGAACATACTCATATAGGCTAACATATGGTAAGCAAAATTGATTGGTTGAGCATGTTGAAGGTGTGTAAAGCCTGGAAGCATAGTATCTGTATGCCTGTTTGCAATATCAAGTATAACAAGTTCCAACTCTTTTATTAGGCTCATTATTTTAAGATTATTTCTTTGGACATACAGCCTAAAATCAAGTGCAACTTGATCATTTCTGCTTCTTGCTGTGTGAAGTCTTTTACCCGCATCTCCTATAAGCTCGGTCAATCTTTTCTCAATAGCCATATGAATATCTTCATCACTAATATCAAAATCAAATTTTTTAGACTCAATCTCCTCCTTAACTTTTTTCAAACCATCGAGAATCAATTTAAAATCATCATCACTGATGATCTTTTGATGATTGAGCATTGTTGCATGGGCAATTGAGCCTTTTATATCCTCTAAATATAACTTTTTATCAAATGGTAATGATGAGTTAAAACTATCTAAAAGATGGGAACTCTTCTTTTGCACACGACCGGTCGCTAATTTTGCCATATTTTTATTTTCTCCATAGTGTTATAGTGTTTTGAAAGATTATATCGAAAGTAGGTAAATATGACTCCCCGATACCAACACGGGGAGTTTAAGGTTAAAGTTTTGGTCCAGCTTGTGAGTAGTCAAACTCCGCATCATCTTTGAGATATTTTTTGAAATTCTCAATAAATAGTTTTGCTAGATCATCTCTAGTTCTGATATACTCCTCTTTATCCTGCCAAGCATTTTTTGGATTTAAGACTTTAGGATCTACATGTGGTAAAGATAGAGGAAAACTTAAATCAAAAGTGTCTGTAGTACCAAACTCACTATTATGAATAGATCCATCCATAATAGCATCTATACAAGCTCTGGTATCTTTTAGACTCATTCTTGTCCCCACACCATAAGCTCCTCCTGTCCATCCGGTATTTACCAAGAATACATTCACATCATGTTTTTCTATCTTTTGTCCTAAAAGTTTAGCATATACTGTTGGATGCAGTGGTAAAAATGCCTCTCCAAAACATGCACTAAATGTAGCCACTGGCTTATCAATACCTCTTTCTGTTCCAGCTACTTTTGCAGTGTATCCACTTAAAAAATAGTACATCGCTTGCTCTTTTGTCAACTTACTCACAGGAGGAAGCACTCCAAATGCATCGGCAGTTAAAAATATGATATTTTTTGGATGTCCTGCTTGAAGTGAAGGTTCATGATTTGGAATAAAATCAATTGGATATGAGACTCTTGTATTTTCAGTTTTACTCTTATCCTCATAATCAACAACTCCACCATCACTTGCAACAACATTCTCCAGTAGTGCATTTTCACGAATTGCTCCGTAAATTTCAGGCTCATTCTCCTCTTTGAGTCCAATCACCTTTGCATAGCAACCACCCTCAAAGTTAAAGATACCCTCATCATCCCATCCATGTTCATCATCTCCTATTAGGTATCTTTTTGGATCTGCTGAGAGTGTAGTTTTTCCGGTACCAGATAGTCCAAAAAATAGAGCCGTATCTCCCTCTTTGCCAACATTTGCAGAGCAGTGCATAGAGAGTTTACCCTCTAGTGGAAGCCAATAGTTCATCATGGAGAAGATTCCCTTTTTCATCTCCCCACCATACCATGTGCCACCAATGATTGCAATATTCTCTTCTATATTAAATACTACAAATACCTCTGAGTTTAGATTATGTTTTTGCCACTCATCATCAACCACTTTACAAGCATTATACAAGACAAAATCAGGAGAAAAACTCTCAAGCTCCTCTTTGGTCGGACGGATAAACATATTTTTAACAAAATGTGCCTGCCAAGCAACCTCAGTTACAAATCTGATGCTCTTTTTACTAGCTTCACTTGCTCCACAATAGAGATCTTGGATGTAGATATCTTTACCACTAAGCTCATTTTTGGCTTTCTCAAAGAGTTCATCAAAGACCTCCTTTGTGATCTTTTGATTGATATCACCCCATGCAATATACTTGTTTGAAGGTTCTTGGTCAACAAAAAATTTATCTTTTGGACTTCTACCGGTAAATATACCCGTATCAACCATCATAGCACCATTATCTGCAACTTTCAATCCATCTTTAATCTCTTGTTCTTTTAAGAACTCATAGTCTGAATTATAATAGACCTCTTTTACATCCCTAAGACCCAGTTTGTTTAAATCCTCTGATTTTATCATTTCCCTTAACCTTTTTTGATTATCAATATATTAAAATCGACAATCTTAAAAATTTATTTAAATATAGACAACAACACTCCAGCAGCTACCGCTGAACCTATAACCCCTGCTACATTTGGACCCATTGCATGCATCAGCAAAATATTTGACTTATTATACTCTTGCCCTACTTTACTTACAACTCTTGCTGCCATAGGAACGGCTGATACTCCAGCAGCTCCAATAAGTGGGTTGATAGGCTCTTTTGAAAATTTGTTCATCAATTTTGCCATCAATACTCCAGCTGCGGTACCGGCAGAAAAAGCCAAAAGTCCTATCACCATAATACCCAAAGTTTCCGCAACTAAAAATTTATCTGCCTGCAAAGTTCCTCCAACTCCAAGACCGAGAAAAATCGTAACAATATTTATGAGTGAATTTTGCATCTCATTTGACAATCTATCTATCACCCCACTCTCTTTTGCAAAATTTCCAAATGCAAATGCACCCATCAAAGGAGCTGCATCAGGAAGGATTAGAGCAATCAACATAATAACAACCAAAGGGAAAATCAGTTTCTCTTGCCTACTGACCTTTCTCCCTGTAACCATCTTGATCTTCCTCTCCTCTTCAGTAGTCAAAGCTTTCATGATAGGTGGCTGAATGACTGGTACCAAAGCCATATATGAGTATGCCGCAACGGCGATAGCTCCAAGCATCTCTGGAGCTAAAGCTGAAGCGATAAATATAGATGTGGGACCATCAGCACCTCCGATAATAGAGATAGCCGAACACTGCTCTAATGTATAGTGAACAAAACCGCTTTGAGAAAGCATAGCAGCTCCTACAAGTGAACCAAAAATCCCAAATTGGGCTGCACCTCCCAAAATTGCAGTCTTTGGATTGGCTAAAAGAGGACCAAAATCAGTCATTGCTCCAACACCCATGAAGATAAGCAGAGGGAAAAACTCATTTTTAATACCCATATCATAGATGATTCCAAGCATACCGTGAGGTCCTGTCATATTGGCAACCGGTATATTTGCCAACAATCCCCCAAATGCTATAGGCAAGAGTAAAAGTGGCTCAAAACCTTTAACAATCGCCAAATAAAAAAGCACAAACACAATGATAAACATAATCACTCTACCACCGCTTTGTGCAAACTTGCTCATCTCTTCACCACGACCGTTTTTTACACCATCTTCTGGGAAAAGCATTGCATATAATCCGGTAGTTTTAAAAAAACCGCCAAAGAGCTCTGTCACACTTTTTGGTTTATAAACTTCATGAGATTTTTTTACCGTATCAGTGCTTACTTGAGTATTTGCATTTAAATTTATAGCACTAAAGAGTGAAAAAACTATCAACAACGACAGTAATAAAGATCTTATTTTCATTTTCAATCCATAGTTGCTAATAGTTGTCCGTCAGCAACGGCATCATCAACATTCACATCAATACTTTTGATAACACCACTTTTTGGAGCAGGAATATCTATCTCCATCTTCATCGCTTCAAGAATCATGATAGGATCACCCTCTTTTATACTATCACCTGGTTTTACCAAAATCTTCCAAACATTACCTGGTGTTTGAGAGTGAACTTCAGTGCTTCCTTTTCCTGCACTACCAGCTGGTTTGGAAGTTGAAACTTCTTGTGCAGGTGTAGCAGCTACTGCTTGTGGAGCAACATTTGTTATGCTTACCTCTCCATCATGTCCTTCTACTACATCTACATTATATTTCACACCATTTACCACTACCGTATATTCACCTGCCATATTTTTGCCTCCTGATTCTAAATTCATATCACTCTTTTTTCTAATTTTTACTTCACCTTCGCCTTTTAAAAACTTGATACCTTTATCTGCACAAGTTGCCGCAATAAATATATTTTCATCAGTAATAGGCAAATCATTCACTTCTAACATTGACTTATAGTGCTCAATTGATTTTTGTGGATCTTCATCGGCTAACTCCAATGCACTCTTTGTTGCAGGAGCTAGTTTTAGTAATTTACTAGCTAACTTTTTTATTTTTGGATCCGGCTCCACAGGAGTCTTACCATAATACCCAAGAACCATTTTCCCATATCCAGGAGCTATCTGATTCCATTCACCAAAAACTACATTAGAATATGCCTGTTGCCAATAAAATTGAGATACAGGAGTAACTGAAGTTCCATATCCACCCTTCTCCACAACCTCTCTCATAGCTTTGATAATCTGAGGAAATTTATCCATATTTCCATTCTCTCTTAACATTTGGGTGTTTGCAGTCAAAGCACCTCCTGGCATAGGGGAGAATGGTATAAGAGGTGATACTTTAGTAGCTTCCATAGGAACGAAATAGTCTCTTAAACAATCCTCCAACACCTCTTCATACTTTAACACCTTCTCCAAATCCAATCCACCAAGATCAAATTTAGTCCCCTTTGTAGCATGAAGCATAGTTAAAATATCAGGTTGACTTGTTCCTCCACTAACAGGAGATGCCGCCAAATCAATTCCATCTGCTCCAGCTTCAAGTGCTGCAAGATAACAAGAGACACTAACTCCTGCAGTTTCGTGAGTATGCAATCTAACAGGAACATTTTCAGGCAGAAGCCTTTTTGCCATCGATATAGTCTCATAGACCTTATGAGGACTGGAAGTTCCGGTAGCATCTTTAAAGCATAAAGAATCAAACTCAATCTCAGCATCCAAAATTTCACGCAATGTCTTTTCATAAAATGTCACATCATGAGCACCTTTGCAGCCTGGAGGAAGATCCATGATAGTTATGACTATCTCATGATTTAAACCATGCTCTTTTATAGATTTTCCCGAATATTTGAGATTTTCCACATCATTTAGTGCATCAAAGTTTCTTATCGTTGTAGTTCCATGCTTTTTAAAGAGTTTTGCATGCAGATCGATAATATCTCTGCTTGAGGTATCCAGCATGACAGTATTTACACCACGAGAAAGTGTTTGTAAATTTGCTTCAGGTCCTACAATCTCTCTAAATTTATCCATCATATCAAATGCATTTTCATTTAGATAAAAAAACAGAGATTGAAATCTAGCTCCACCTCCAAACTCAAAATGGCTTATACCAGCATCCTTTGCAGCTTCGATAGCAGGCAAAAAATCTTCAAGCTTTACCCGTCCTCCAAAGACAGACTGAAATCCATCTCTAAAACTTGTATCCATAATATCTATTAATTTTTTTGCCATTAACTTATAAATCCTTTAACTGTTTTTTCTATATTCTGCTATTGCAGTAGTAATTGCAGCAACTAACATAGTTTCATCATTTTGATTATCCACAACACCAAGATGCAAATTTGCAGGTTCTGTTTTTTTACTAAGAGATTTGCTTTCGCTTTTTTTAGAGAAATATTTTTGAATTATAAAGGCTTGAAATTTTAAGACATAGATCAAGAGTATCAAAAAAAGATATACCGTCGTCATACCAAGTACCATAAACTTGATACTCTCTGTTACTAAATTAACTTCCATTTGGCTACCTTATAGATTTACATACAAAAATAGTATCAAAAGATAAATTAAATGAAACTAACATATTTGTATATTTTCACTCAACAATATTTTCAAGAAAATCTTTGACCTTTTTTTGACCCAATTTTTTTGCATAATCAAGTGCATTCATGCCATTTTTATCTCTGACATTTATATCAGCACCACTCTCTTTAATATATGATATCAATTCCAGATCACCATAACAACATGCCTGCATAAAAGGAGTCATACCACTTTTCCTCTTTGTAGTATTTATATCCATACCAAGCTCACTGATAAGGTATCTTATAGTATCTATCTGACCAAATACCACAGCTTCATCCAAAACTCCTACACCATCATCACTCAAATAATCAATATCAGCACCACTCTCAACTAAGAGCTTTATCATATCAACATCAACTCTACATCTTAGTGCAAAAAATAGTAGTGGAGCATACTCATCCTCCGATATCTCTATATCCTGATTTGGATCTTCGCCCTTTTTTAGTAACTCTTTTAGAGCCAAATAGTTATTATCTTTTATAGCTGAAATTATGTCTATCATACCCATCCCCTTAACGGTGGTATTATAACATAAAATATAGTAGGAAATTTTTTTGAGAATAAATTTGTAGTGAGCTTCTATTTAGAAGGAACAAAATCCCTCTAAATATTCTATCTATTTTAAAGTTGCAATATAATCAGCAACTGCTTTCATATCATCATCACTTAGAGATGATACTTGACCTTTCATTAGCTGACCTTGACCATACTGATTAAGAGTACCAGCTTTGTAACCTTTAATTTTTTTAAGAATTGTAGCAGCATCTTGACCAGCAATCGCTGCAGATTTTCCTAATGCTTTATTCTTACCATCTTCACCATGACAAGCTGCACATTTTGCATAAATAGCCTTACCGTCAGCACTTACTAGTGAATATGCTCCTGCTACCAACAATCCTAATATAACTTTTTTCATCTTCTCTCCTTATTAATTTTTAGATTTTTTCTCAGCTTCCACAACTAGGAAACAATCCTGAATCACTTGCGTATTCATACAAAAAGTCAAAGACATCCGGAAGTTCTTTATCAGAAATTGCTTTTAATTTAGGCTCAAACTTTTGAAGTTCAACCCTTAATTTACCGCTATCTTTAAGTTCTTTCCACTCTTTTTGCTTATGCTTGGATGCCAAATCAGCAATAGAGATTGAACACCCTTTTTGAAGCTTTTTCTCTAAAATACCCTGACCAATCTCGGGACTAGCATTTAGATATAGAGAAAAAATAGAAAAAACTAAAAACAGTTTTAGCAACTTACTCATAAAAATCTCCCTCTTATCTTTGCCATAAGTATAATCGGCATTTGTGAATAAATCGTGAACCTTAAAATGTTCATTTAGTAAATTATTTTAATTTTCCAAAAATTTTATATCTATCCCAATAGTAATCTATTGCCATTTTAAGCTCTTTATCATTTAAAAGTGTTGGCTTTTTTATACCGAACCTTCTGATATACTCTTTTGGCATCACAGATATATCTTTGTTTGGTTTTTTCAAATAATCAACCAATGCTAATTTCACCGTCTCTTCACTACTATATTTTAAAAGATAATCAAAATAGATCTGTTTTAAGTTAAATGATAGTCGTTTATGACAAATCAGACAGTTTTCTTTGTAAATTTTTTCTTCAAGTTTTATATTTTGTGCATATAAAAAAGTAGAAGTCAAACTCAATAAAATTATTATATTTTTAATCATCTAAAATATATCCTCACTATGGTACCAATATCTGGTTTTGATTGAACATCAATTTTTAGATCATACTCTTGTGCAATCTCCCATACTATATTTAGTCCTATACCAAAACCTCCAACACTATCGTTAAATCTACTATATCTTTTAAAAATATTTTTAACTTCATCACTATTCATACCAATACCACTATCTTCAATCTCAAAATAATTATCTTCCAATCGGATATAAATAGTTCCACCTTTTTTATTATATTTAATCGCATTTGATAGCAAATTATCTATTACCCTAGTAATCTTATTTTTATCAATCTCTAAAAAAATATCTTCTTTTAAATCAAGTTTGCAAGACAATCTCTTTTGAGATAAAATAATTTTAAAAAATTCTACTCTCTCTTTTATGAGCTCTGATAAATTGATCTTTTCATTTTTTGAAATCAACCTATTTTTAAGTGTTATATAAGTTAGATCATTATAAATATTTGCAATTGTTCTTGCTGCTATATCAATCCTATTTAATTTCTTCAGATTTTTTTCATCTAATTTATCTTTAGAAATAGTCTCTATATTGATCATTATAGCATTTACAGGAGTATTTAATTCATGAGTAGTATCTTTAATAAATCGATCCAATAGGTATATAGACTCTCTCATAGGTCGAAGTAAAATTTTTAATAAAAAATATCCTACAAACACCAAAAAAATAAATAGCATTGCCCCATAAAGCAAAACCTTTTTTCTTACAAAATTTAACCAACCACTATTATCATCAATCTCTATTACAAGATACATTGCACCAAGATAGTATCTATCCAAAAGCCTAACATAATGGATCTTGTCACCTATAACATATATATTTTTATTTAAATCCACTTTCTTCTCTTTTAGAGTTGAAAAAATCTCTTTTTGACTTCCATCATAAATAGCTGATCTATACTCTTTGCTTCTTGGGTATAAAATACCATCATAAAAATTCTCATGAATATATATAAGGTTAGAAATCAAGCTATCAGAATACTCTTTTAGTTTGCTATTTTGTTGACCAAGCATAACCTCTTTTTGTAGATTATAATATATAACAGCACTAAAAAATAGTATTAAAAGAGCCATAAATGAATATAAAAACAAAAAGGAACGAAGAGTTTTTTTCTCACTTTGTTGTAAATTTGTAGCCCTGCTTTTTGATGCTGACAATACGCTCCTTTCCTATGAGTTTTCTTATATTTTTGATATAGGTTCTAAGTGAAGCCTCAGAATATGTCTCATCATAATCCCAAATTCTGTCATAAATTCTCTCATGTGAGAGAATTTCGTTTTGATGTTTTAGGAAAAATTTCAAAAGTTTTGACTCTTTTTTATTAAGTGTTTGAGCCTCACCATCAATAAGAAGTACATTTTGTTTAATATCATAATGAATATTTTTATCTATCTCGATTATATCTGAGTTATTTTTATGAAAATAATCTCTTTTTAGAATATTTTCCATTCTTACTACCAACTCTTTTAATTCAAAAGGCTTTCTAATATAATCATCTCCTCCACTTTTATATCCCTCCTCCAAATCATCAACCGAATTTAAAGATGTGATAAAAATAGCAGGTGTTTGAATATCTCGTTCTCTTGCCTCCTTTAAAAGCTCAAAACCATTGATTTTTGGAACATTAACATCTAGTAAAAAAATATCATAACACTTTTCATACATTAAACTGAGTGCCTCTTCTCCATCTTCGACTACATCAATCTCATAATTTAACTCTTCTAAATGCTCCTGTATTGTTTCATTAAGTGTCAAATCATCTTCTAAAAGTAAAACTCTTTTTTTCAACATAAATATTACACTCCAATTTTGGAAAACTTTTGAAATAATAGCATATCTTATACTATATTAGGTATAATTAATTAAATATATTAATTATATCGCACTATTACAGAGGCTTACATCATTGAAAAAATCAGCTTTTACTCTCTTTGAGCTAATTATTGTAGTAGCTTTGATAGGTATTATCTATTCAATAGTACTAAGTAACTTCAACCTTAAAAAAGATGTGAAAATCTCATCACTCAAAGATATAAAAACCATTCTTATGCAGTATTGGCAAAGAGGTAAACAGATTGACTTTGTTATCTATAATGAGTGTAAAGATTCTGCATTAATCATTAATGATGAGATTAATGAATCATTTAAACCTAAAATAAATTTAAAAGAATTTCAATCAATAGAGACTTACAAAGTTGATGAAACAGGAAGTTTGAAACAAATTGATTTTGCACCAATCGTTACGGAAGATAAAATTATAAAACCTTGTTTTAGATTCAGTATTTACAAAAATGGTGCAAATTCCAGTTACATTATAAAACAAAATGAAGAATATTTAATCTTTTTTCCTTACTTTAAAGATGTGAATATTACAGATGATGAGAGTGAAGCCATAAAACAATTTAACTTTGATCAATATAGAGGAGTAGATATTGAAGAGACAAATTAGTAGTGGTTTTACTCTAATTGAGGTATTGATCTCAGTAACAATTTTAGCAATTGTAGCTACCGGACTGATTCAGATTAGCTCACATGCAAAGAAAAATTTTCAATTTTTACAAGAAAAAGCAAATTTTTCATCAATTGCTTCTATCCCATTTATCCACAATGACCAAAAATATCATAATGAAGACATTGCTCTTTATGACTTTTTAAAAGATGATTACCCTCAAATCGAAGATGATATACGAAAATATCTAAAAAATTACAAGATATACTATTCTCAAAAAGAGTTTGAAACATATTCACCTTTTAGTGAAGATAATAAATCCCAAAACAGTGAAGAAAATCAACAAATAGAATTAACCATCATTTATGATCAAATAGTCATAACACACAATAAAAAAGAGAGTGCCTTAGCTTATAAAATATATATTCCAATTGGTGAGGTAAAAAGTGAATAATAAAAAAGGTTTTACACTTGTTGAACTAATAGTATCAATCATGCTCTTATCCATAATAGCAATATTTTTATATTCAACAGTATCAAATCTTCAAAAACAGAATAAAATGTTTAGTAAACTACAACATAGAGTCCAAAAAAAAGAGAAAATAATCGATCTTTTATATGATGACATCTTTGAATCAGATGAGCTTAACATTACAAATAAAGAGTTTTCACTAATTAATATTAAAACAAAAAGCACAATTTTTAATATTTCACATCCATATGTCACATGGCTTGTTAGTAGAGATAAAAATACTCTTCTTAGATTTGAATCAATTCTACCTTTTGATAGACTAAATTCTCAAAACAGTTACTATTATCATATCAGTAAAGTTGGAGAGAATTGTGAAAAATTTCAAATTTATCAGTCAAGCAAAAAAAATAAAATATTAATCTATATAAAATTTAAAGAAAAAAAACCAATGATATATGAATTTGCCAAGCCCCTAGATTATAAACAAAAAGATAAAAACAGCTCTAGTGTACACAAAAAAGGTGTACACAAATTTAGAGTCAAAACCAAATCTAATCGTTAGATCTATCTATATCTTTATTGTGAGTAATACTTGGAGCAAAAACTCTCTTTATAGCACCCTTGATTCCAGACTCTCTCTCTTCATACTCTTTTTCAGCTTCTTGCATCGAAAGCTCCCACCCTTGTGCAAATCCAGGCGCTTTTGCATTCATCTTCCTGATTGCTAAGTCATAAATATTGAGTAGTCTAATCTCATTTCTTCCGGGCTTTTGACTAAGAGTCTTAACTGAGATTCTAAGATTTTCATTCTCACTCTTTAATCTCTCATTTTCCTCTTCAAGTTTTTTCGTTCCATCTTGAGTAAGTTTCATCTGTCTTTGTAGATGTTCTTTATATTCATTTAACTCTTTTTTTAATGCAGATGTAGTTAAAAAACTTTTAATAGCATAGATAATTACACCTAAAACTAAACCTATTCCCAATGATACTAAATCAATACTTCCCATATTTCTCTCCTTAAAGAATGGCACGCCCTACAGGAGTCGAACCTGTGACCTTTGGTACCGCAAACCAATACTCTATCCAACTGAGCTAAGGGCGCAAATTAATAAGATTTATAAAAAACAGACTTAAATAATAACATAAAAACAGAGATATAAGATTAAAAACAAATAAGATAAAAGTAGTAAAAACGAACCGGCAGCGACCTACATTCCCACACCAGTAAGGTGCAGTATTATCGGCGATGAGGGTCTTAGCTTCTTGGTTCGAAATGGAGCAAGGCGTTTCCCCCTCTCTATAGCCACCGGAATCGTTGAGAGAAGGCAAAGTATTT
>QNZU01000011.1 GCA_003978405.1 Sulfurospirillum sp. | reverse complement strand
TAAATAGATATTGGTTATAATGAGATTATTACATACATTACATAAGAAGGAAAGAAAATGAAAATACAGGTAATTCAAGGACCAAACTTAAATATGTTGGGTATTAGAGAGCAGAATATTTACGGACCGATGAAGTTGGAAGATATTCACAAGCAGATGAAAGCCTTTGCAGATCAAAGTGGTGTTGAAATCGATTTCTTCCAATCAAACTTGGAGGGTGAACTTGTTGACAAAATACAAGAGTCTTTGGGAGTAACTGACGGAATCATCATCAATGCGGCTGCTTACACCCATACATCAATCGCAATAGCTGATGCTATCAAAGCGGTATCACTGCCTACTATCGAGGTTCATATATCAAATATTCATGCAAGAGAAAATTTTAGAAAAAAATCTCTACTTGCTCCTGTTTGTGCAGGACAGATAAGCGGTTTTGGACCATTTTCATACCACTTGGCTATGGTAGCGATGATACAAATTTTAAATGAGATAAAATCGATAAAAGATCAACAAAACCAGTCCGCCTCTTAATGACAAACTATATCCTTAAAGATGAGAGTGCCTCATACTATGAGTGTGGCTTCTCATGTGACAGCCAAATCTTTATTCGTTTGGGAAATGAAGCCTTTTATATTACTGACGGCAGATACACAATCGAAGCGAAAGAGGCTCTCAAGGATGCAGAGGTTATTGAAGCAGACACAAACCTTTTAAAGAGTGCCAACTCTCTTTTAAAAGATACAAAAATCAAAGAGATACTCTACGATCCAAAAGAGTGGAGTGTTTATGAGTTTGAAAAACTAAAAGATAATCTAAACATCAAATTTACTCCAAAAGAGAACTTTTTACAAATCAAGAGAATAATAAAAACCGATAAAGAGATAGAGTTACTCAAAAAAGCTGTTAAACTTGGAGCAGATCGCTTTGAACAATATGCAAAAAGATTGACAACACTGCTTGATAAAGATGAGAGATATCTCTACTTTGAAGCTTACGACATCCTAAGTACTCACGGAGAAAACCAGATCAGTTTTGAGCCTATCATCGCACTCGATCAAAACAGTGCAAAACCGCATGCTCATCCCACCTCTCACAGACTCAAAGAGGACTCATTTATACTCTTTGATGCAGGAGTAAAATACCAAAGATACTGCTCTGATCGAACCAGATGCACCAGCTTTAACCCTAATCTAAACTTTGAAAAAAAACAGTATTTTAAAAATAAAAAGAAGCAAAAGATTTATGATATTGTCTTAAAAGCCCAGGAAGAGGCTATCAAAGCGATTCGCCCAGGTATCAAAGCAAAAGAGATTGACAAAATTGCAAGAGATGTGATAGAAAACGCCGGATATGGAAAATATTTTGTCCACTCAACAGGTCACGGTGTAGGACTTGATATACATGAAGAGCCATATATTAGCAAAACAAGTGAAACTTTGATAGATGAGAATATGATCTTTACAATTGAACCAGGGATCTATCTTGAGGGGGAGTTTGGTGTGAGAATCGAAGATATGGTAAGAGTCACAAAAGATGGTGTTGAGGTACTTTGATGCAGGAGGATTTAAGACTCTATTTTCTAAAAAACTTCCCAAGCAAAAATTTTAAGTCTTTCAAAAAGCATTGTGCCACAATCGGAGTCGGCGGGAATACAGGAGATGTCATAAAAAGATTTAAAAAACTCTTTTACTATCTTCAACAAAGCAGAGTTGTTGATATTATCTGCACCTCAGCTATTCTAAAAAATCCTCCATTTGGATATCTAGACCAACCCTACTTTTTTAATACAATCATCATCATAAAAACCAACCTTCCACCTCAAAAACTGATGCGATATCTTCTGTTTGTTGAAAAAAGGTTTAAACGAATCAGAAATTTTAAAGATAGTCCAAGAACTTTAGACTTAGATATGATCTTTTATGATAAAATATCTATAAGTTCAAAACATTTGACCTTACCACATCCTCATTGGTTTGAAAGAGAATCGGTAACCATACCGCTTGGGTTAATAAATTGTAGGTGTAATTGATGAAACTATATACATTTATGGGTAACTCTCCGGCTGAAGCATTAAAAAAGGCACAAGAAGTGTGCGGAAAAGATGCTTTGGTTGTTAGTACCAAACAGCTAAAAAAAAGATCGATTACCTCCCCTGCTCTACATGAAGTTGTAGTAGCTCTTGAAAACAGAGATAAAGATCAGACTACAAAACACAACTCTTTGGATGAGTACCAACCCAAAAAAAGTTCATCCCAAAACAGTAAAATTGACAAAAATGTGATATTAGAGATCTCCTCCCAAGCAAAAGAGTTATCAAAAAAAGTTCCACAAAACACTCCATACCAATTTAACGAAGATTTCAAAAAAGATAAACTAAACGAGTCAAAACTTCAAGAACAAATTAAGATACTAAACGAAAAACTTGACTCCATTGCCTCTATGGTCTGGGAAGAGAGAAGAAAAGATAGAGACAATCTTATAATTCCACCCGAATTTGCCACAATTTATGCATCTGCAAAAAATAGCGGAATGGCAAAAGAGCATATCGAAGAGTTGATGAAAGCCACTATTAAAGAGATGCCCACATATATGAAAAGATCTCCAAGCAGCATAGAGAGATATTTTCAAGTTTTGCTAAAAAAGATGATACCAATTCGCGATGAGTCAATCTTTTTAAATAGACAAAAAAGAAGAGTAATGCTTGTAGGTCCTACAGGTGTAGGCAAAACAACAACACTAGCAAAACTGGCTGCTAGATACTCATTTTTAGAGTATGATCTTCAAGTTGGGATTATCACACTTGATAGCTACAGAATCGGAGCAGTAGAGCAGCTTTATACCTATGCGAAGATGATGAAAATCCCTATTGAGAGTGCACTCGATGGCAGTGATTTTAAAAAAGCTCTTCAAAGGCTTGATTATTGCGATATTATATTGATAGATACGATTGGAAGCTCCCAATATGACAAAGCAAAAATCGACAAAACTTACTCACTGGTAAAAGAATCACCAATAAAGATAGATTTAAATCTTGTTATCTCGGCTCCTACCAAGTTAAATGATTTAAAAGAGATTTACAAAAACTACTCGATTTTGGAACCAAACTCATTGATAGTCACAAAATTTGATGAGAGTAGAGATTTTGGAAATATCTTTTCTTTGACACTTGAGAGTAATTTAGCTCTTAGTTACTTTACCACAGGTCAAGAGGTTCCAGATGATTTACAGATAGCAAATGCAGAGTTTTTAACCAATTCTATACTCAAAGGCTATAAACACAAAGAATCCTCATGAAAAAAAGTGCCAAAATTATAGCAGTTACAAGCGGTAAGGGAGGGGTTGGCAAAAGTGTTCTTAGTGCCAATATGGCAAATATACTCTCATACTACAACTACTCTGTTCTTATAGTAGATCTCTCACTAGCTCTTGCCAATCTTGATATTATTTTTCATGTAAAACCCAAACTTAATCTTTTGGACTTTTTAAAAAATTCCACTCCAATAGAGGATTTGAGAGTCGATATCAAAGATAATCTCTCTTTGATTGCCGGTGTAAGTAGTGATGAGATACTCTCATACCCTCCACAATTTATCATAGCACAGATACTCAAGAGCAAAGAACTGATGAATGGGTATGATTATATTATCTTTGATCTATCAAGTGGTATATCTTTGCAGACACAAAACATGATAGAGTTTGCTGATGAAGTGATTGTTATCATAGAACCAACCCCCACTTCAATCACAGATGCCTATGCAACTCTAAAAATAGCAAACAGACTGCAAAAGAGTGTTAGTGTGATATTAAATAGAACCGATAGCACACATGAAGGAAACTTAATATTTTCTAAGATTAATAAAGTAGCTAGTGATAATTTGGATTTTCTTAAAAATATCACATACTTAGGCTCCATCACAAAAAGCAAAAAAATTGAAAAAGCTTCTAAATATAGGTATTTGTTTACCGATACATATATAAATAGTCAAGCATCTTTTGAGTTAAATAAAATAATTAAAAATCTTGTTTTTAAATTGGAACATATCTTGCTAGAGAAAAAAAGAAGAAAAAGCCTGTTAAATCTCCTAAGGAGTTTAATAGAATAGTTAGGACATTTAGAGGTGTCCTTGAGTAAAATTTAATGAGAAAGGGAAAGATGAAAAGCGAAAACTACATTGCATTTTTTACAGTGTGCGGTTTTTTCATCGGAACAGTTTTCTCCATCTTGAAATTTGACGACAGTTTTGACTTTCTATTATACACCTTTGCGATTACACTCTTTTTCTATCTGTTTATACACCTTGTATTGGTACTTTTTATAAAAGTTGATGAAAAATTTAGTATCTCATTCAATAAAGATGAATACGAAAAAGTTATCAACGAACAGATCTCTTTGCTAAAACATAAAGAGGATCAAGTAACTGCTCTTTTAAAGAGTATCAATCAGACAAAAGATATTGAATTAGAAGGAGCCAAAAGCTAATGTCTGCTACCAATAAAAAAACAACAATCGATCAAGGCAATGATGTTGTATTGCAATTTCTCCCTGCTGTAAGAGCAATGAGTTTTAGACTAAAAGAGAGGTTGCCCTCTTCAATTGATGTAAATGATCTTATCTCTATAGGAATTGAAGAGATGGTAAAACTATCAAGAAAGTATGATTCTGAAATTAACGACTCATTTTGGGGATATGCCAAAAAAAGAGTCTATGGCTCTATGTTGGATCACTTAAGAAGTCTTGATGTTGTAAGCAGGAACAACAGAAGATTGATTAAAGCTATCGATTTAGAGATCACAAAACATTTAGCCGAAACAGGAGTTGAGCCAAATGACACTCAACTAGCTTCGCTACTTGGAGAGAGTGAACAAAAAATCAAAGAGGCAAAAGCAGCTTCAGAAATTTCCACTTCAATTCCTTTAAATGAACAATTTGTTACAAAAACAGAAAAGAGTGTAGAAGACAGAGTAGAAAATGAGCAGATGATAGAGGCAGTTAAGATGATACTTTGTGAATTAAACCAAAGAGAACAGACAATTATACAACTCTACTATTTTGAAGAGTTAAATCTTAAGGAGATTAGCGAGATACTTGATATCTCAGAATCAAGAATTTCACAGCTTCATAAAAAACTGATGAAGCAAATAAGGCAAAAGTTAGTAGCGTAATATGGCAGATATATTAAGTCAAGATGAAATCGATGCACTGCTAGATGTAGTTGATGATCCAGAAGCAGCACCAAAATCGATAAAAGAGAGCAATGATGAGAGACAAATCATGCTCTATGACTTTAAAAGACCAAACCGTATCTCAAAAGAGCAACTAAGATCTATTAGAGGAATACACGATAAGGTAGCCAGAAATATCGCTTCAGAGATGTCAACGATGTTAAGATCCATCATAGAGATACAGTTACAATCAGTTGATCAGATGACTTATGGCGAATTTTTAATGTCTCTTCCAAGCCCTACAAGTTTCAATGTATTCTCTATGAAACCCTTAGAGGGAAATGCGATTTTAGAGATCAATCCATCAATCTTGTTTCCTATGATTGACAGACTTTTAGGCGGAAAAGGTGAAAGTTACAATGTAGAAAGAGAGCTCTCAGATATCGAACTAACCCTTTTGGACAATGTCTTAAAGGTAATTATGCAAAAATTAAGAGACTCATGGGAGCCAATTATCAAGATATTACCGGTTGTAGAATCAAAAGAGTCCAGCCCAAATATCATTCAAATTGTTGCTCAAAATGAGATTGTTGTTATGATTGTTTTAGAAATTACCATAGGTGAGACAAGCGGTATGATCAATATCGCATACCCTGTTATCTTTTTGGAGCCAATCCTTTCAAAATTGGCAAATAAAGATTTGATGCTAGGTGAGAGGAATATCAAAAAAAGCAGAAACATGGAGTTAAGAGAGCTTGTCAAAAGAGCTGATATACCTATTGAAGCAATATTGGGTGAGACAACTCTTAGTTTTGGAAAAATTCTTGATTTAAAAGAGGGAGATACGATCAGGCTCAAACAGAGTGCATCAAATATCACTACACTAAGTGTAGACCGTAAAAATATGTTCAAAGCACAAATGGGTATCCAAAACGGGTCAAAATCGCTAAAAATTGTAGAAAAAATAGACTCTTTTGATGAGGAGATCATTCATCTACTTAAAGAGAAAGAGAAAGAAAGAGCGATAAAAATCGAAGAAAAAACAAAAAAGGCTATGAATGGATAATTTTACCAAACTACTACAAGAAGAGGTGATCTCTATTGTAGAAGGACTTACCGGTCAATCGCCACAAATAAAACTAGAAAGCCAAGAGAGTACCGATACGCAAATAGAAGGTCCAATGGCAGTGATTTTAGTCAATGCCGATGGAGAGAAAGGTGGAAAACTACTACTTGGTCTTCCTGTTACCCTTGCAACTGCTCTTAGTGATTTGATGCTTGGAGGAGAAGGAGCTGAACTTGAAGAGATGAGTGAAGATGACTTAGATGCAACCAAAGAGATAGTCTCAAACATCTTTGGATCTTTAACAACATCTATTTCAGCTCAAGAGGAGATGCCAAAACTATCTTTTGGAGTTGATAATATCAAATTCATTCCAGAAGGAAAGATTGATCTCAATAGCTTTAACAAACTATATATCTTTCAAATATCCATTGCATCTACAACTGCACAGATGGTTTTAGCGGTAGATTCGGCTTTTATATCCAATTTTCAAGCAGATGAAGATTCAAGCAGTGATTCACCGCAAAATCAAGAACTCTCTCTAAGTCCTGAAGAGTTAAAAAATATTTCTCTCTTGATGGATATAAATCTTCCGGTTCGTGTTAGAATCGGAACAAAAACAGTCCTTTTAAAAGATGTTCTGATGATGGATATAGGCTCGATAGTCGAACTGGATCAATTGGCAAACGAACCTCTTGATATCCTTGTTGGAAACAAAGCTATTGCAAAAGGCGAAGTAGTAATCGTAGATGGTAACTTTGGAGTTCAGATAACTCAGATTGGCACTCCAAACGAGAGACTCTCACAGCTTAGTTAATTTGTGCTAGAATACTTCTATGAAAGTATTGGTAGCTATGAGTGGTGGGGTCGATTCTAGTGTTGTTGCATATCTTTTAAAAAACAGAGGCTATGAGATAGAGGGAGTCTATCTAAAACTTCACGATTCACCCCTTTATCATCAAAAAAATATCCAAAATGTCCAAATCGTATCAGACTATCTGAATATTCCCTTTCATATTCTTGATCTTGGAGATGATTTTAACCAAAAAGTTTATACCCCTTTTGTGCAGAGCTATATTGATGGTACCACTCCAAATCCATGTGTAGTCTGCAATAGAAATATCAAACTTGGAAAACTGATTGAGCATACAAAAGAAATGGGATTTGATTATTTAGCCACAGGTCATTATGCAAAAATTGAGGATAACTTTATCAAAGAGGCTCTCGATAAAAGCAAAGACCAAAGCTACTTTTTGGCAAATGTCAAAAAAGAGTCCCTTCCTTATATACTCTTCCCTCTTGGTGATATGCTAAAAAAAGATGTAAAAAACATAGCCAAAGATATCAAAATCCTAGAGTCTATCGCCAAACAGAAAGAATCAAGTGAAATATGCTTTGTTGAAGATAGTTATCTAGATATTTTGCAAAAACATACCAAAGTAGATATGCCAGGAGATGTTTTGAACAAAGATGGAGATATCATAGGTGAACATTTTGGCTATATGAGATATACCATCGGTCAAAGAAAAGGCTTTAGAGTAAAAGTGGCTCACGAACCACACTATGTTCTCTCAATCGATCCCAAAAACAATACCATCACAGTAGGCAAAAAAGATGAACTTGATATAATTAGCTTTAAGGTTAGTGATCTAAATCTCTTTGTAGATGAAGGCGAGATTGAGTGCGAGGTAAAGATTCGCTACAAAAGCCCTAAAAAACCGGCAATTTTAAAGTGCAAAAACAATCAAGCAATCATCACCTTGTTTGAGCCACTCCAAGGAATAGCTCCTGGGCAAGTAGCAGTATTTTATGAAGGAGAGAGAGTGATAGGTTCAGGAATCATTTCTAAGGAGAGAGTATGAATTTGGCAGAAATTTACGAAAAGCTTGGAATCTTCTATCTTGGAAGAGAGTTGGATATCAGTTCTGATGAGGATAGTGAGAATCTATTTTTAATCAAGAGTAAAACCCTAACAACCCATGCCGCTATTATAGGAATGACAGGAAGCGGTAAAACAGGTCTTGGAGTGGGAATCATTGAAGAGGCTGTTTTAGATAAAATTCCATCAATTATCATCGATCCAAAGGGTGATATGGGTGATCTGCTTTTGGCATTTGATGACTTTGATCCTAAAAAGTTTGAGCCTTGGATCGATAGCGGGGAAGCTGAAAGAAAAGGATTAAGCAAAGAGGAGCTTGCCAAAAAGACCGCTTTGATGTGGGAAGAGGGATTAAAAAGAGATGGTCAAGATAGTGATAGAGTAAGAAGATATAAAAACGGAGCAGATTTTACCATCTATACTCCAGGAAGCAGTGCAGGAATACCTCTCTCAGTTCTAAATAGTTTCGATGCACCAAATAGTGAAGTTTTGAATGATCCAGATACTTTCTCATATCTACTAAACTCAACAGTAAGCTCAATTTTAGCACTAATTGGGATAAAGGCAGATCCACTAAAATCTCCTGAATATCTTCTTTTAACTACTATCTTTAACTACTACTGGAAAAAGGGAGAATCACTCTCTCTTGAAGCTTTAATTGGAGCGGTAACCAATCCACCTTTTGAGAAAATAGGAGTTTTGGCACTAAAGAGTTTCTATCCACAAAACAAAAGACTAGAACTTGCAATGCTTCTTAACAATGTCCTTGCATCTCCTACTTTTTCAGCCTGGATAGAAGGAGATAAACTCGATATCGACTCACTTCTTTATACAAGCGATATGAAACCAAGAGTATCGATTTTATCAATCGCACATCTAAATGACAATGAGAGAATGTTTTTTGTAACACTCTTTTTAAACAGATACATCTCATGGATGAGAAGACAGAGCGGTTCAGGGAGTTTGAAAACTATTCTTTATATGGATGAAATTTACGGATTTTTTCCATCTACCTCAAATCCTCCATCAAAAAATCCTATGTTGCTGCTTCTAAAACAGGCTCGTGCATTTGGAGTAGGAATAGTCCTAAGCACCCAAAACCCTGTTGATCTTGACTATAAAGGACTATCAAACATAGGTTCTTGGTTTATAGGAAGACTTCAAACAAAGCAAGATGTAGATAGAGTCATTGACGGACTTACAAAAAGCGGTGATGGAGGACTTGATAAAAAGAGTATCACCTCAATCATATCAAATCTAAAAAAGAGAGTCTTTTTATACAAAAGTGTCCATGAAGATGATATAAAACTTTTTAGCACAAGATGGGTTATGAGCTTTTTAAGTGGTCCAATCACAAAAGATGGTATTGCAAAATTGATGAGAGAGAAGAAAGAAGCTCTCAAAAAAGAGGTTCAAACTCTATTTGAAAATAAAAATGAAAAAAAAGAAAATACAAAACATCACCAAAAACCAATCCTTAGTGATGAGATAGAGGAGTACTACTTAAATCCTGCAAATCAAGAGTGCAATATTTACGAGCCCTATCTTTTGACAAATGCCACCGTAAAATATTATGATACAAAAAGAGGAATCGATGAAGAAGAGAGTGTATATTTAAGGTTATATCTGGATGAGAGAGAAAAAGATGTGGACTTTGACAAAGCTGAGGTAAATGATGATGATTTTGATATCTATGATACCCAGCCATTAAGTGGATGTGATGAATATATGGCTCTTCCAAACTTCATAAGTGAAGCTAAAAATCTAAAAAAGATAGAAAAAGAGTTTAGCAACTATCTATACCACAATAAAAAACTGACTCTATATAGATATCCGCAGCTAAAACTTGAATCAGAGCTTGGTGAGTCAAAACAGAGCTTTATGGTAAGAGCCATAAACCATCTAAAAGATTTAAAAGAACAAGAGCTAGAGAAGATTGCTCAAAAGTTTGAAAAACAACGAGAAGTATTTGAGCGAAAATATCAAAGAGCGTTAGAGAAACTTCAAAAAGAGGAAGATGATGTAAGCCATGACACCACAAATGCCCTACTCTCTTTTGGTATGACACTTCTTGATGCATTTACCGGTAGAAGCAGAGTCAAAAGAAGCACCACCTCAAAACTTGGTACCACTCTTAGAGGTGCAGGAAGAGTTTATCGACAAAAAGCAGATGTCCAAAGAGCCAAAGAGAGAGTTGAAGAGATTGAGGAGGATTTAGAAAACCTTCAAGCAAAAATGCAAGAGGCGATTGATGAGCTTGATCTAAAATACAACATAGAAAACTACGAACTTGAAGAGTTTTTCATCAAGCCAAGAAGAAGCGATATCTATGATATAGAGAGCGGGATACTCTGGAGAGCTTAAATAAGCCCGATCTCTTTTAAAATAGGCTCAATTTTAGCTGATATATTAATCAATTGTGTTGCCAGAAGATCCATTCCTCTATCTTCTTGGTACCACTCTTCTATCTTTTTGTAAGCCTCCGATTTCTCATCTTCACTCAATTGTGCATTTTTTATAGCATCTGAAACTTTTTCCAAGTGGCTTAAATTGCTCTTACTCATCTTTTATATCCTCCTTTGTTTAATTGAACCCTCTAAATTGCTTCCTGATCGAACAACCTCTGCAACGGAAGGGTCAAAATTTCTATGAAATTTTGGGGTACCCACCGTGAAGCCGTTTGAGATCAGGAAGCAATTTAGAGGGTTCAATTGCAAATATCATTTTAACAGTAACCATTATATCAAACTTTCTGCCTTAAGATCGTAAATGGCGGTAATACTCCCGGTAATTTAATTGGTACCAAATAACCGCTATGAACACTATCTAACTCTTTTTCGATCTGGGTTATGATTTTATAAAATCTTATATATGCTACCCCATCTTTATAAAAAATCTTGCCTATCTCATTCTCAATTTCATCAATCTTTTTGTTTTGTGGTACCACTAGCTCAATATCGATATTTGGATAGGTTTTATACTTGCACATAAAATGCACACCATCCTCACACACCAAACCACTCACTTCATATGTGCCTTTGCTTATGGCAAATGAGTGTTCTTGGGTATCATGTTTTTCAAATGGACGAGAGATCAAATATGCATCTGTAAATCCTCTGTTTTTTGTAGTATGAAGCTCTCTTTGATATTTTTGAGCATCAAACTCTCCGTCATAATAATCATCAATAGCCTCTCTGTAAGATTTTGTAGCAATTGCCGCATAATATGGACTCTTTGTTCTACCCTCAATTTTTAGTGAATCAACTGTGCCTGATTTTAAAATCTCATCTATGTGTGAAGCCAAATTCATATCTTTTGAGTTGAATATATAAGTACCAATCTCTGGCTGCTCTTCAAGACGAAACAGAGTTCCATGCTCTTTATTTTCTGCATAGAGGGTATATTCAAATCGACAATCATTTGCACAGCTTCCTCTATTTGGTACTCTTCCCATCTGGACTGCACTAATCAGACATCTGCCGCTATATGCAAAACACATACTTCCATGAACAAAAACTTCCAACTCTAATTTGGGCAAATGTTTTTTAATCTCTTCAAGATCCCTCAAACTTATCTCTCTAGCCGCAATAATCCTCTCAACCCCTTGATCATAATAAAACTGCGCATCAAGATAATTTAGAACATTTGCCTGAGTAGATAGATGCAGTGGCACTTTTGGGGCATATTTTTTAGCCAATTTGATTACACCCGGAGTTGATATGATAAAAGCATCAGGATTTAATGAGGCCATCTTCTCAAGGTGAGCTTCCAAGAGTTTTAGCTGATTGTTAAATGGAAATCCGTTAATTGTCACATAAACTTTTTTACCAAATTTATGTGCATACTCAATACCCTCTTTAAACTCATCAAAGCTAAACTCTTTACCCGATCTAATCCTTAGTGAAAAATGGCTTACACCCCCATAAACCGCATCTGCACCATAATTTATCGCTATTTTTAATTTTTCCAAATTTCCCGCAGGTGAGAGAAGTTCTACCTTTTGCAAATCTTACCTCTTTTTGAGATGATTATATCATTTTTTACCCATAATTAACTATTCTTTATACAATCGTATCCATATATTTGGTATAATAATCTTGGCATAGCAGGTGATTGCTACAATCGTAGAGGAAAGTCCGGGCTGCTATAAGAGAGGATTCCATCTAACGGATGGCTGGAGAGATCCAAGGGCTAGTGCAACAGAGAGAAGACCGCCCACTTTCTAGTGGGTAAGGGTGAAAGGGTGAGGTAAGAGCTCACCAGCTCCTTGAGCAATCAAGGAGGCTAGGTAAACCCAATCCGCAGCAAGAGATGCGTGGTAATACTCTTATATTTTTGCATCTTGCTTGAGGGCTATTGTAAAATAGCCCCTAGATAAATAATCACCAAAACAGAACCCGGCTTACAGCTATGCCGCTTAACCCAAATTTTGCATTAGATATTACCAAATCTGAGCAAATATTGTAGCATAGGGCTTTAGTTGAAATTTTTGAATTACCAAACAGGTAGTCCTGCAAATTTGAACTAAAGCCCTATAACTCAATCTTTATCTCATCTTTGGCAACATCCAATGCAAAATTTGGGTTTAAATAATATTGGGTATAATCATAGAATAATTTTAATCTTAGGCAAAAAATGAAATTTTACATAGCAACAGACCATGCAGCATACAAAATTAAAAGTTCGGTCATAGATATACTTGAAGATTTGGGATGTGAAGTAGTTGATCTTGGACCAGAAAACAGCGACAGAGTTGATTACCCAGATTTTGCTCACAAGCTCTGCTTTGAAGTCTTGAAAGATGAAGGTAGCTATGGAATTTTGATTTGTGGTACCGGAATTGGTATGAGTCTTGCTGCAAACAAACATAAAGGTATTCGTGCTGCACTCTGCCACGATGCCTACACTGCCCAAATGGCAAGAGAGCACAACGATGCTAATATCATCTGCTTTGGAGAGAGAGTTGTAGGAATGGGTGTGATTGAATCGATATTAAAAACCTTTATAGAGAGTGAGTTTGAGGGTGGTAGACATGAAAACAGAGTTAATAAGATAGAGATTGAGTGATGCTTTTTTCGTGGATAAGCTATACAGTTTTAATCTTTATTATCATCTATCTGCTGATTAATCTAAACTATACGAAATCTTTACTTTCAAAAGAGAAGAAGTTAAATAAGAGACAAAAAGATGCTATCAAAGAAGAGCAACTGCTCATTAGAAAATATCAGACACAACTTCAAAGATCGATAGGAAATATTGATATTTTAACAGATGAATTAAATAAAGTAAGAAATGATATCAGATCTTTAAGAGCCAAAAATTCTCAGGCAAAACTTGAAAATGAACAACTTCAAAAAAGAATCAGAGATCTTGAAGAGAGAATAAACGCACTAATATAAGGGGAATATGATGGGAATTGAGACGGTTGGATATATAGCTTTTGGTTTTTTGGTACTACTGTTTATCGGTATGAAAATATTTTTATTTAAAGATTGAGGTAAGAGTTGGAGAGTTTAAATCAAAACGATAAAGAGTATTTGTTAGATCAGATAAGAGATGTAAAAGATTTCCCAAAGCCAGGGATTGTTTTTAAAGATATTACTACACTTTTAAACAATCAAAAAGCATTTGCTTTTTTGATGGATCACCTTCACAGAAGGTATAAAGAACTAGAGATAGATTTTGTTGCAGGAATTGACAGCAGAGGATTTATCTTTGGAGCTGCTTTGGCAGATAGGCTAAACAAGGGTTTTGTTCCTATTAGAAAAGCTGGAAAACTTCCATATACTACTATCTCTCAAAAATATGCCCTTGAGTATGGATTTGACGAGGTGGAGATTCATATCGATGCTTTCAAAGGTGATAAAGAAGAACCCAAAGTACTGTTGATTGATGATCTAATAGCCACAGGAGGCACTGCAGTAGCAGCTGCAAAACTCATAAATCAAGCAGGAGCCAAGTGTGTTGAAGCTTGTATGATCTTAAACCTCTCATTTCTTGATGGCAAAAAAGAGTTAGAGAAAATAACTTCTGTTTATAGTCTGTTGGATGTGAAATGATCTATATTCCTAAAGCTTCTAAATATGACCCAGATAATCTAGGACACTTTGGTAAATTTGGTGGTAGATATGTACCTGAAACTTTGATGCCCGCCCTTCTTGAACTAGATAAGAGTTATCAAGA
>QNZU01000030.1 GCA_003978405.1 Sulfurospirillum sp. | reverse complement strand
AGTATTTAAATAAACACGGATTATATCCAAATCTCACTTTTAACAAAATTTGGATAAGATATCCCTATGCATTATATATTTGACGACGAGAAGCTTAGTAGCATAAAGTGTGCCGGAATGGTAGTTAGACCGGACTCTGAACACTTAAAAGATGACTACTTTAGAATCAAAAATTCCCTAAAAAAATATGGCGTTAATTTAATCCTCTCAAAAGAGAGTGCCAAAGATTTGGGTGAGGATGAGGGAGTGGAGCTTGATGAACTCTTTTCTAGGAGTGATCTACTTATCTCTTTGGGAGGAGATGGCACACTCATCTCACTTTGTCGAAACAGCTTCTCTTATGATAAACCTATTCTTGGGATACACGCTGGAAAGCTTGGATTTTTAACCGATATAAAACCTCAAGAGATAGAGGAGTTTATCGACAAGATTTTTAGGGGAGAATACCGCATAGATCAGAGAATGGTCTTTGAAGTAGAACTAATTTCAAAAGATGAGAGTAAAAAGACGATTGCTGTAAATGATGTGGTGCTATCTCGTCCTTCAATAGAAGGTATGGTAAATATCGAAGCTTATGCATCTTCTAAAGAGGCTGAGATGAAAGATAAGCTTTTAAACATATATGCAGGTGATGGACTCATCATCTCCACACCCACAGGATCAACTGCCTATAACCTTTCAGCTGGAGGTCCAATACTTTTTCCTCTGACTGAAGCTATCATCCTTACTCCTATTTGTCCACACTCTTTGACTGAAAGACCTCTACTTTTGCCAGCAGAATTTGAGACTACTTTTAAGAGTAAAGATGAGACCATAGTAGTAGTAGATGGTCAGGATATCTATAATCTAAAATTTTTCGATGAGATAAAGATAAAGATATCCAAAAAGAGACTGAGGATGATCCACAGACTTGAGAGAAACTATTTTGATGTTTTAAAACAAAAATTACACTGGGGGAGCAATTGATAGAGAGATTTTATGCCAAAGATTTGCTTAGTTTTTCTGAAGTATCTTTAGAGTTTGACAAAAACCTCATTATTTTTACAGGTCCCAGTGGTGCTGGTAAATCGATACTTTTAAATGCCCTGCTCTCTTTGTTTGGTCTAAAAGATGCCCAAGCTTCATCGGCTGAGGCTTCAATAGATGCCTATCTTGGACTTGAAGAGATCGGAATCGAAGAGGATGAACCAAATATCTTCAAACTCTCCAAACAAAAATCGACCAGATATCTTATCAACAACCAACAGATCTCCAAAAAGTCTCTATCTAAATTTTCGGCTAATTTTGTCCAATATCTAGGTGTTAAAAATCTTGATGAGTTTAGTAATGAAAATCTCTTAAATCTGCTCGATTTTATCATCATCAAAGATGAGAGCAAGTATGAGGATGAACTTGAAAATTTCAAGATAAAATTTACTCTTTTAAAAGAGAAAGAGGATGAGTACCAAAAACTACTTCAAAAATCACAAAATCTAATTGATTTAAAATCTTTAGCAGAGTTTGAGATAAGCCAGATCAAATCGATCTCTCCCAAAGAGGATGAGTATGAAGAGTTAATGCTCCAAAAAAAGGAGCTTAGTAAAAAAGAGAAACTAGAAGAGCTATTAAATGAAGCATCAAAAATTTTTGAGTTTGAACATAAAGTGACTGAAGCATTAAATCTGCTTGAAACCCAAAGTGAGATCTTTGATGAAGCTATGAATGATATAAGAGTCAAGTTTGAAGATGCAAACCAAAGATTAGGTGAGTTAGAGGGATTGGATATAGAGCAACTTTTATCACGACTTGAAGATCTGGCATCGCTTAAACGAAAATATGGCGGCATAAAAGAGGCACTAGAACACCTGCAAAAAAGAGAGCTGGAACTCTCTAGTTATGAAAATATAGATTTTGAGTTAGCAAAAAGTGAAAAAGAGCTAAATGAACTAAAAAAGGAGGTTCACTCTATTGCCCAAAAGATTTCCCTAAAAAGGCAAAATGCTCTTTTGACTCTAAACGAAAGATCAAACTACTACCTAAAACTCTTATACTTAAGTGATCTAAATTTCTCTATTAAAGAGAGTCCTCTTCATCATCTTGGTTTGGATGAGGTTATGCTCAGTCTCAAAGATACTCCTCTTGAGAAAATAAGTTCAGGTGAATTAAACAGAGTCAGACTGGCTATACTTGCAACAAAAAGTGAATATACTAACAGTAACGGCAAAGTCCTTATACTCGATGAGATAGATGCAAATTTAAGTGGAAAAGAGTCTATGAGTATAGCAAAAGTTCTAAGCCAATTGGCAAAACAGTACCAGATCTTTGCTATCAGCCATCAGCCACAACTTAGTTCAAAAGCACAAATGCACTTTTTGGTAACAAAAAATGGTGATAAAAGCAGTGTCAAACTTCTAAACAAAGATGAGAGGATAGATGAACTCTCAAGGATGATAAGTGGAGAGAAGATCACCAAAGAAGCAAAAGATTTTGCAATAAGTCTGCTTGGTTAAGGTAAATTTTCTTATAATAAAGAACCAAATATTAAAAGGGGGACAATATGTCAAAAGTTGTAAAAGTTATAGAGGTTTTAGCCCAATCAGATAAAAGCTGGGAAGATGCGGCTCAAAATGCCATTACTGAAGCATCAAAGTCGGTTAGAAATATCAAGTCAATCTATATCCAAGAAAAGAGTGCGAAAGTAACAGATAATAAAATATCAAAATATAGAATTACTGCAAAAATTTCATTTGTTATAGATTAGTTGAAAATACCGATCATATATGAAAATACTTTTTATATGTAACAGAGTCGATGATACTCTAGAAGATAGAGTGAAGAGGTTGAGAAATCACAAAGCTGAGGTCTCAATCCTCTATCTTAATGAGTATAAACTTGACGAAAATGGAAAGCTTGTTGAGTTTGATATCGTTACTAAAAGCAAACTCCTTGAGCATAACTCAAAACTTAGAAAGATAGATAAATACCTAAAAAGAAAAAAATTATTTTCATATCTTGACTATTATGATATTATCGATATATACAAATGTGAATCATCTGTCTCTATCTTTGCAGATAAGATATCTTCTTTGTGTTATGATTACTTTATTACTCCCTCAAATGAAGAGGAAGACCTTCCGTTTGTCAAAAAATCTGCACTTAAAAAGCTTTTTAAAAATGCAAGATTTCTTATATTTGAGTCACTTAATGATCTTGAGAGTTGCCAATATACCACAGAGGAGAATGCCAAGTTTATAGGTATCCCCACTCCATCTTTAGATATATTAGACTCAATAAAAAAAGAGGATATCATATCTGCAAGCAAGGCGATGGGGCTTAATTTGACTCATGATAATGTCTATTGTGATCTGAGTGGAGATATAGAAGATCAACTAAATTTGATCGATGATATTACGATGATAAAAATCAATATATTAAAAAACACAACATTTATTTTTGAACTAAAAGAGCATGATCTAAATGAGAGAAATGCGATCAAAGAGTTGTTACAGAAGAAAAATTTTGATTATCTTTTGATTGAGCATCTATTGAATAAAAAGCAAAGAGCAGTAATTTTTGCTCTGACAAACAAAACAATAGTTCAAAACTACTCAAGAGAAAATCCAACACTTGCCTACTCTATGTATTTGCAAAACTTGATATATCTTTATGGGGATGCAAATCTTGATAAGATATTTTATCAGGATAGATTCTATTTTAAAAAGTTTGATCAATTTGCCAAAGATTTTCAAGTCGAGCTTAGCACGATAGAGAAAGATCTCATCAAACAAAACCACCAAAGAGCCGTAACTCTTTTTGATCCGCAAAAATCTGTAGAAAAATATATTGAGGCTATTAAAAGTATATGATAATCGATACACATGCACACTTAAATGACAAACGATATCTTGATGATTTAGAAGATGTTTTAAATCGCTCTTTGGCTGAAGGTATAGTAGCCACTATTATACCAGGAGCCGATCCAAGAGAGCTTGAATATGCTGTTGAGCTTTGTCAAAAGCATAAAGAGCTCTTTTTTGCTGTTGGTGTGCACCCTTATGATATAGAATTTTATGATAGAGAATTTTTACAAAAGTATATCACTCATCCAAAATGTGTGGCTGTGGGTGAGTGTGGTCTGGATTATTTTAGATTGCCAAAAGATGAGAAAGAGAAACAAGAGAATATCTTAGAACAAAAAAGAGTATTCATTGATCAGATCAAACTGGCAAACCAATATAACAAACCTTTGATTGTCCATATCAGAGAAGCTTCACATGATAGTCTGGAGATTTTAAAAGAGTATTGCAACAAAGATAAAGGTGGAGTTCTTCACTGCTTTAATGCTTCACCTATTTTGCTGGAATTGGTCGATTATAACTTTTATTACGGCATAGGGGGAGTGGTAACTTTTAAAAATGCAAAAAAATTGGTAGAGATTTTACCAAAAATTCCGATAGAAAGAATCCTCTTTGAAACAGATGCACCATATCTCACTCCAGAACCTCACAGAGGAGAGAGAAATGAACCCGCATATACCAATTTTGTAGCCAAAAAGGTTTCAGGGATTTTAGATATAGATACTAAAAGTCTTGAAAATATTGTTTATGAAAACAGTAAACGGCTTTTTGGAGATTTTAGTGTATGAGATATATTATATTGGTACTATTGGTACTACAAAATTTTTTATGGGGGTTTGACTACCAAAATATCTCACTCAATTTTGCTGATAGTGATAAAATTCATATATTAAAAAGGTTGGATATAGATGAAGATTTTATCTATGACAAAGAGTTAAATGATCTGATAAATGATCTAAAAAAGTATGATATTATCCTCTTTCAAAGGGCTATTGAAAAAAACCCTGAGATTTTTTCTACTCTAAAGCAAATTGTCCAAAAATCAACTGTGCCTGATCAATTTTTGTATATGGCGATGATTGAATCACAATTTTTAATCCATGCAAAATCTCACAAAAAAGCTGCCGGATTGTGGCAAATACTGCCAAATACAGCCAAATTACTAAAATTAAAAATAGACAAAAATATTGATGAGAGACTTGATCCTATAAAATCAACAAAAGCAGCAATCAAATATCTTGATTATCTGCACCAAAGATTTAAAAAGTGGTACCTTGTTGCCTTTGCTTATAACTGTGGTGAGACAAGGTTGGCAAGAGCGATTAGAGATGCAAAGAGTGATAATATATTTGTTCTTCTTGATAGTTCTCAAAAGTATATACCCAAAGAGACAAAAGATTATATAAGAAGATTGATTGTAGCTGCATTGGTTGCAAATTCAAAGCCTATTATAAAGAGTGCCTCAAAAATAAAAAAAGAGGATTCTATCCTTGGTACCATATCAATGAAAGAGTCAAAAAGTATAAAAGATATTGCAAACTCTTTGCATATAGATGCACACAGATTACATAATTATAATGCACATATTTTAACTCCTCTGGTACCAAAAGGAGCCAATTTATATCTTCTTAAAAAATATATTAAAGGTGACAGACTCAAAGTCAAATCAAGCTATACGCTTAAAAAAGATAGCACCCTATATGCTCTGTCAAAAAAGTTTCATACCCCTTTTGAAATACTGAAAAAACTAAATCCTCATCTAAAATCTTTTTTAATCAAAAAAGGGACAAAAATCAATCTTCCTAAAATCAATATAGCAAAAAGCAAAATCACTTTTAAAAAAACCTCTTCCACAAAGAGTAGTTTAAAAGAAAAAACAGAACACATTAGCAAAAAAAATGAAAAACTCGTTACTATTAGTTTAAGATTTAATAATAAAATATCAACTATCAAAAATCTAAATCCAGATGTTGGACAAAATAAAAAAAAGGGTAATAGATGAGAATTTTTCTGTTTTTGTTTTTAGTCATATATTTTGGAGGATGTGCATTGTTCAATCCATTTACCCCACCAAGCGGTTCGGTAATAAGTGTAGATCAATCATGCCCTTTGCCACCACAAGAGCCAATCACCTCATCTGCGATGTATCACTCTACTATGAAACCATACTGTGTCAAAGGGGTCAGATATGAACCAATAGTTCCAAATATAGGAGACACTTTCAAAGGAGTGGCAAGTTGGTACGGTCCAAATTTTCACGGTGGCAAAACCTCAAACGGAGAGTATTATGATATGACTGCTTTGACTGCGGCTCATAAAACTCTTCCTATGAATACACAGGTAAAAGTTACAAACTTGGATAACGGCAGAAGCACGATTGTCCGTATCAATGATAGGGGTCCTTTTGTATCAAACCGTATTATTGATCTATCTTATGAAGCTGCAAAAGAGATAGGGATGATTAAAAAAGGAACTGCTAATGTAAAACTAGAAATTGTCGATTATGATACTATGGTAGATCGTTACAAAAAATACAAACCGTTTCCACTTGCCACAGACAAAATTGAGAAAATAAAAACTCTTCCAAAGAGTACTCAAAAAATAGAACCTTTAACTAAAACAGAAATAACCAACACAACTATCACAAATACTCAAAAAAGCCCACAAAAAAGAGCCAATCTAAAGAGTGCATTTCCTCAATATGAAGTTCAACTCCTAAGCTCCAAAAAAGAGCAAAAAGCAAAACTCTATCTCCAAAAATATGCTACAATGCTAAAAACCCATAATGTTCATATGAAAAAAAGCAATATAAACGGTCAATATCTCTATGAAGTGGTTGTCGGTGGATTTCACAGTAAAAAACAGGCTTATGCTTTTATCATAAACAATGGTCTAAAAGGTGCATTGGTAAAAAAGGATTAGGATGAGTACCAAAATAGAAAGAGAGACAAAAGAGACGAAGATATCTTTGGAACTTTCACTTTATGGTGAGGGGGAAAACAGTATCGAAACAGGGATTGGATTTTTCGATCATATGTTAGAGGCCTTTAGCAAACACTCTTTGATTGATCTAAATCTTAAGTGCCAGGGTGACATAGAGGTCGATTTTCATCATAGTGTTGAAGATGTGGGAATTGTAATCGGCAAAGCTCTAAGAAAAGAGATATATCCAATAGAGAAAGTTGAGAGATTTGGTGAAGCAGGTGTTGTAATGGATGAGGCTTTGGTTAGTACCACAATGGATCTAAGCAATAGAGCATTTTTATATTTTGATCTTAAATGCGACGGCGATATAGGAGATTTTGATACTGAACTTGTCGAAGAGTTTTTTAGAGCCTTGACATTTAATGCCGGTATATCAGCTCACATAAGCACCATAAGAGGAAAGAACAAGCACCATATCGTAGAGGCGGCTTTTAAATCTTTTGCTGTCGCTCTTAGAAGAGCAGTTACAAAAAATGAAAGAGTCAAAATTCCAAGCACCAAAGGTGTGCTTTGATACAACTGCTTGTGCTTGATGTTGATGGCTGCCTGACCAACGGGGATATCATATACACAAGCAGTGGTGAAGAGATAAAGAGTTTTAATGTAAAAGATGGTCTTGCGATTGCGTCTTGGATAAAACTGGGCGGAAGTTGTGCCATTATCACCGGTAGAGAATCAGCAATAGTCTATAAAAGAGCAAGTGAACTTGGAATTTCGCACATCTATCAGGGTATCAAAAACAAGTATGCAAAACTTCAAGAGATCCTAAAAGAGGAAAATTTGGATTTAAAAAATGTTGCGGCAATCGGTGATGATTTAAATGATAAAAGACTTTTAAAAAGTGTGAAGCTATCGTTTACTCCAAATGACGGAGTTGATGAGATAAAGTCAACAGTTGATCATATCCTAAACTCAAAAGGCGGCAAAGGTGCTGTAAGAGAGATGATTGAGAGAATCTTAAAAGATGAAAACAGATTTGATGAGTATCTTAAAATATGGGATTAAAGATTTTTACTATCATACTGGTACTATTTATTGCAGAATTGACTTTTCTTGCTACAAAAGAGCCAAAAGATTTAAGTACCAATATAGCAAGTGGTGCCGAAGCCAACTTGAGATTTAAAAATCTAAAAGGTGAGAGTTTTACCAAAGAGGGCAAAACAAACAAAATTGAAGCTTTAGAAGTAATCAGATACAAAGATCATGAAAAGCTCTATAATATAAAAGCAAGTTACAATGAATCAGATATCAAACACACTATTAGTGCAAAAGAGGCGATTCACCAAGATGGTCTTGTCACATTTAAAAAAGCTGTCAATTATGAAAACAACCAGTCACTTCAGATCAAAACAGAAAATCTAAGATATAATATCTATGATAAAACCATAAATCTAGACTCTCCTTTTGTGCTACAAAAGAATAATGCAACACTAATTGGAGAGTCTCTTTTTTACCGTTTGAAAGATCGTTATATGAGTGTAGAAAAACCAAAATTTACTCAAGAGGTGGATAGATGAAAACTCTGTTGATAATTCTTAGTTTAGTATCATCTCTTTTTGCACAAAGAGTTGAGATTAGTGCCGATAAACTTGAAGCCGATGAAAAAAGCGGTATCTCTACACTCATTGGTCATGTTCAAATCATTAAGGGTGATGACCATATAAGTGCCGATACTCTGATAGTAAAGTTTGACAAAAAAAACAAACCGATTTTCTATGACGCAAAGGGTTCAATCAAGTTTCATATACTAACCAAAACAAAAGAGTTTGAAGGAAAAGCTGATCAACTAAGATATGATCCTAAAACTCTCATATATGAGATGGTTGGAAATGTCGTAATAAAAGAGAAAAGATCTAAGCAGATACTCACAGGTGAAAAGATTCAAATCGATAGAATCAGTGGAAAATCGATCATAGAAGGAAAAGAGAACAAACCTGTAAAATTTATTTTTGATATTAAAGAGAATTGATGCCAAGATTGATTGATGCTTCATTTATAGTCTCGGCACAAAATATATCTCAGGCACTCCCAAGTGACAAGAGTGAAGTTGCCATTTTAGGAAGAAGCAATGTAGGCAAATCAAGCTTTATCAACTCCCTTACAAATCGTAAAAATTTGGCAAAAAGCTCTTCAACTCCAGGTAAAACAAGATTGATAAACTTTTTTGATGTGGTTTATGGGTGTAATGAAGATAGATTTTATGCCAGAATGGTAGATCTTCCCGGATTTGGATATGCAAAGGTATCAAAGAGTGAAAAATATGCCTGGCAAAAAAGTCTGAGTGAGTTTATCACTCATAGAAGCTCTATTCGGGTATTTATCCATCTAGTTGATGCAAGACATCCAAAAATGAAGATAGATCAAGAGGTTAGAGAGTATCTTTTGAGTATCAAAAGAGCAGATCAACAGATTATTGAGATTATGACAAAAGCGGATAAACTAAACCAAAAAGAAAAATCTGCCCTAAAAAGAGAATTTCCAGATGCTATACTTATCTCAAATCTGAAAAAAAGTGGCATACAAAAGGCAAATGAGGTGATTTTTACATCTTTGTTTGGAGATATTTGTAATGAAAATTGATTATCTAAAACCAACTTTGATTGATATCAAGCAGATGCAAGAATTGGTACTACCAGAAGTAAAAAGCGGTGTTATATTATACAGAAGCGATGATGAGATAGCTTCAAATATTCGCTCATACAAAGTGGCAAAAGATGGTGAAAAAATCATAGGTTTTGTAGCACTTCATGTACACTCACCAACTCTGGCAGAGGTTAGAAGCCTTATTGTGAGTGATTCTTACAGAGGTTTTGGTATCGGGAAGAGATTGGTAAATGAGTCGGTTCAAGAGGCAAAAGAGCTGGGGGTAAAAGAGCTTTTTACACTCACTTACAAAAAAGAGTTTTTTGAAAAATTAAACTTTAAAGAGATTCCAAAAGAGTCACTGCCAGAACATAAAATCTGGGCTGATTGTATCAAATGCAAACACTTTCCCATATGCGACGAAATAGCACTGATTATCAAGCCATAAAGGGAGTCGGACTCTTTTTTATTGGGCTTGTATATGCCTCTGTATCTTCTATGTGGATTTGGAGTTCTCCACTGCTTGGAATCGCTTTTTACTATATCATCACTCATATTGAGAGTAAAAAATACTACTTCAATATAGGACTAATTATTTTATATTCTATATTTGTTGAAATTGACAGAGCTTTGATACCATTTTCTTTTGTTCTGTTTATCTTTATCTTTCATAAAGTCCTTTTTGAGTCATTTAAAAAAAATATCTATTGTCAAAACTGTTTGGTACCAATCTATATAGTTGCAGGATATATGGGATACTATCTTTTTAATCTCTTTTTATCATATATTTTTGATCTTCAAAGCCCTATATTTGGCATTAATTATCTATACTATATCATTACAGATATCATACTGGTGTATATATTTTTATGAAACAAAGAGTCAATTTTATACTCATACTATTTGGAGTGTTTGGAGCGATATTAATCTCAAGACTATACTTTTTGAGTATCAAATCACACACATACTATGAGAAACTGGCAAACCAAAATATCATTAAAAGTGAACTCTATGCTGCACCCAGAGGTGAGATTAGCGATAGATCTGGCAAAAAAATAGCTATTAATAAATTAGGGTTTTCTCTCTCTATCAAACCTCATCTAAAAAAGAAGCATCTTGATTTTCTGGTTGAATTTATAAAACTAAATATTCCAGATATCAATACCAAGAAGATATACTCAAACTACCAAAGAGCAAACAGCCCATATAATCACAAACCGATTAAAGTAGTAGATTTTATCCCTTATGAGGATTTGATATCAAAATTGGTACATTTTTATTCAAAGAGCGAATTTGTTATCAAACCATCATACAAAAGATTTTACCCTCAAGGGGAGCTGTTAGCTCATATAGTAGGCTATGTCTCAAAAGCCAACAAAGAAGATATCAACAACTCAACAGTATCAAAAATTACCGGTATCAGCGGCAGAAGCGGTATTGAAAAGTACTATAACTCCATCTTGGAAGGAACTCTTGGCAAAATCAAAAAAAGAGTTACAGCTTTAAATAAAACTATCCAAATCATAAGCAATATCAAACCAAAAAACAGCTCTATCTCATTAAGTATCGATTTGAGAGTTCAAGAGTATTTGGATGAACTTTTTACCGGTAAAAGCGGAGCAGTTATTGTTATGAATGTCAATGACGGCTCTATTTTGGCGGCTGATAGCTATCCAAAATTTGACAACAATCTATTTGTTGAGGGTATATCAAAACTAAGATGGCAGAGAATGATAAAAGACTTAAACCACCCCTTTACCAACAAATTTACAAGCGGTCTCTATCCCCCCGGCTCTTCCATCAAACCTGAAGTTTTGCTCTCTTTTTTAAACTCAAAACTTTTAAATAAGAATGAAAAGCTTCTATGCAAAGGTGAAATCAGGCTTGGAAAAAGAAGATTTAGATGCTGGAACCACTACGGTCATGGTGAGGTAAATGCCAAAAGAGCGATCAAGGAGAGTTGTGATGTCTATTTTTATAAGGGTGGACTTAGAGTGGGTATAGATAAGATATCCACAGATCTTTCAAGATACGGTTTTGGCAAAAAGACCGGTATCGATCTTCCAAATGAGTTTATCGGTACACTTCCAAGCAGAAACTGGAAACTACTCAAATATGCACTTGGCTGGAACAAAGGGGATACACTAAATACTGTCATTGGACAAGGAAGTTTTTTGGTTACTCCTATTCAAGTAGCTGCACAAACAGCACTAGTTGCAACCGCAAAACTACCGATTCCGCACTTTATAAAATCGATCAATAAAAAAGTGGTTAATTTCAATTCGATAGATCTACTTAACAAATATGAAAAAAGCGAGTTAAACACGATAAGAGAGGGTATGTTTGAAGTCTGTAACCAAAAAGGTGGTACCGCTTTTAAATATAACTCAGCGATCATAAAGATTGCCGGAAAAACAGGAACTTCACAGGTTGTGGGAATACCACAGGATGAGAAAGAGAGGATGAGTGAAGATGAATTAAAATACTTTAAAAAATCACATGCCTGGTTTACAAGCTTTGGTCCATATCAAAATCCAAAATATGTAGTAACAATACTTATTGAACACGGCGGACACGGAGGAAAAGCTGCAGGTGAGATAGCCTCGAACATTTATAATAAACTGGTAGAACTGGGATATATCGACAAAAAATATATAGGCAGATAATTTTCGTTCTAATTTACCTAAAATGATATATCAAAAATCACTCTTAAATCGCTACTGTTTTTTAGATCCGGATTATACAGATACTCTATGGATATCGGCAGAGGGAGTGAGTTAAAATAGAGCATATCCGCTTTCAAGCCTAGTGTAAATTCATTAAAACTTCCGCTACTGTCATCTTTGAAACCGATATTATAGTAGTTATACTTGGCATAAATCGCCTCTCTTCTTAATGATATAGGAAATGTGAAGAAGTATTTGTCAAAATTTAGAACCTTTTTGATTCCCGCACCGGCTTTGATAATCGACTTTGCATACAGATCATCTTTGAGTGAGGGCATAACAAAACTTAGTGCATCATCCAAACTACTTTGATAAGAGTTGATTTTGATTCCTCTTTTTTTGCCACTCTTTTTTAGGTTTGAATAGGCAGATGAAAGATTACAATTAAAATACCACTCTTTGCCCAAATCTCTGGCAAAATAACTCTTCGCTCCGTATGAACTCTCTCCTCTATCAAGAGAGTATGAGATATCCAAAAAATTTCCGTAATTGATATACATACTGTGACCAAAGACTCTTTTGTCTGATAAGCTAAGAGTCAAAGTCAAAGGTGATTTTGCATCTTTGTCACTATTTAGGGTATATGAGAGTTTGGTATCAATTTTTTTATACATCTTTTGGAAAAGCGGATATTTAATATAGCCGTGAAATCCAAAATCTCTGCTTGAAGTATTGACATCACTATCCAATACTCCATAGACTCCCACTCCAAACTTTGTTCGATACTGCATATTGTCATACCCTACTCCGGCAATTGAGTCGTTGTCAAATTTTGTAGCAAAGATTGAGAGTGAGTTTTGCATCAAGGGATCTCTAAATCTGATACTTATATCATATCCGATACTTCCATCTGTATAATTTATCATCGCATCAGTCGCACTGTAATGAAGATTTGAGATAGGAGTGTAGGAGTGTGAGGTTTTTTGTAAATTCTCTTTTTGAAAAGAGGCTATTTTTAGAGTATCATTAACTTTAAAACTATATTTTGGAAAATAGATGTCATCTATCATAGGTGTAAGTTTTACTATCTTGTAACTCACTCCATCTCCATCAACAGACTCAACAAAAGCTCTGTTTTGATCAATCAGTTTTGCATCAATAACATCATCTCCTGCCAATACTCTAGTAAGTTTGCCCTCCTTTATCCTAAACAAAGAGCTTCCAAGTTTCGTATTTGCGATGATATAGATACCATCTTTATCAACATCACTTACAAAACCAAACCACCCTCTAAAACTAAATACGGGTGTGTTGTCTTTGTATAGAACTCTTTTTTGTTTTTGCTGTTTAAAATAGTAAATAGAGCCGTTTTTATCTCTAAAAATTGATGAATTTACATATCCTATCTCTTTGGAGTTGTGTAAAGCAAAGGGGTGATTAAATGATCTGTTGATATCAAAATAGATCATATCCTTTTTGTCCGGCGAGATATACTGGATAGCTTTTGAGATACTCTTTTTATAGATATTTCCATTTTCATCATACAAAGCTATTTTTATCTTGGTTGGAGTCGCATAAGATGAGGCAAGTGAATAGTAACTCTTGCCAACCTTAAAGACTCTGCCTATTTTTAGTGTGCTCTTTTTTGAGATCAAAGAGTCTGTTTTTAGATCATATCTATTTAGTTGCGGCAAGGTTCTATCATCACTGCTTAAAAAGAGTATCTGATTATCTATTTTGGTCAGTTTTGTCATGTTTTTGGATCTAAGAAGAGTCTTGCCTTTTGTAGCAATAAAACCTTTGGCTCTTTTTTTTAGCCACTTTGAATAATCTTTTATCGCCTTTTCATAATCGACTCCAAATGTCTCTTTGAAGATATTGTTTGTAAAGATTGGTATCCATTGACCGGAAAAGTTGTAAAAGTATCGGTTTGCTCTGTTTAATCCATACTTTTGACTCAAATAGTACCAAAAATATCCTCCCACTATATAGTTGTGAGATTCATAGGGAAAATAGAGGTGTTGGTTGTATGTTCTTTGTGGTGTGATATATCCGTTTTTTGCCTGAGTCAAAGCAAGTGCTAAGAGTGTGCCGTTATAGAGTCTGCCTCCGTTTTCATGCCATGATTCGTTTAGCACGGCATTTCCCTCAAGATTGAATGGTGAGCATAGATTGTTTGGTACCGGAAATATCGGAATCAAAATTCCGTTGTAAAAACTGTTTTTAAAGATTTTGTGAGCATATCTTGAGAGGAGGTTTTTTTTGGGATTTATCTGGAAGTTGTGAGCACTCTCGTGATATAGGAGTGTATTTAGCCAACTCTTTGATGCAAAATAGTCAGGATGCAATGCCCCTCCTATATAATCTACCTGCATATTCAAAGGGGTCTGGGTTGAAAAAGCATTTGCTATTTGATTGTTGTTTGAAAGAAGTGCAAGATATAGCTTGTCATCCAAAGAGTATCCAAAACTCTTCTCATACTGATCTATAACTTTGTTCTCTTTATAGAGCACATCATAGGG